>JAKQXK010000268.1 GCA_029561505.1 Spirochaetota bacterium
ATGATGTTGCACAGACAAAACCCGGTATGCCGATAGCTGACAGCGCTGAGATTCGCCTGCGTGGCCTCAAAAAGTTCGTTTCACGATCGGCTGAAAAGCTCGAAGGTGCGCTTCAGGTAATGCAATTTCCCGTCGCTGGCCGCAACTTCATGGATATTGGTTCTTCAACGGGCGGCTTTACAGATTGTTTGCTGCAGCGCGATGCAGCATTCGTGGCCGCAGTCGACGTTGGCAAAGGCCTCTTGCACCAACGGCTGCGTACCGATGCCAGAGTACAGGTCATTGAGGGTTGCGACCTCAAGAAGTTACAGGCCTCTGACTTGAATCTGGCACCTGAAGCATTCGTGGCCGACGTCTCTTTCACGTCTCTCGAGCCACTGCTCGCGCATGCATTTGCGCTGCTCGTGCCGAAAGCTCGCCCGCGCGAGGGTTTAGTGCTCTTTAAACCCCAGTTCGAGATCGCCCGGTCTGAGCGCCATCAGCTCGAAAAAGGCGTGTTACGCGACGGCGCTAAGGCGTCAGAGCTCATTGCAGCCTTCACCGGGCGAATGGCGCAGCGGCACATTCAGGTGCAGGCAGTTCAACCGGCTGCCATCACTGGCCGTCACGGCAACCAGGAATACGTCTTGCATCTGGTAATGAACTGAATCTGGTTTACTCAATGACTTACTGCCGCAGTCTGCTTCATGCCCGAAGCGGCTGATGATTCTGTCAACGGTCTCTTTCGTGACCACAAGGGGCAACTGCTCAAATACCTGCGCACATTCGTGGGTGAAGACGAAGCACATGACGTGCTGCAAGACGTCTTTATGTCATTCTTGAAGCAAAAACGCGAAGAAAAGATACGCACGCAAGACGAGCTCTCGTGGCTCTACCGTTCATGCCACAACCGGGCGATCGACTATATACGCAAGGGCAAGAAACTCACACACTTCACAGAAGAGAAATTCGACCGCATTGAGGCTCCAGTTGAAAACGCCAAAACCCGCGCGTGGCATGACCTGCGGGGCACACTAAAAGAGCTGGCGTTGCGCTTCGATAAGAAGGGCGAGGGTATTCTGCTCTTGCACATGCTCGAAGAGGGGCAACCGAAACTCTTGATCGCCGAAACGCTCGGTATTTCTGATCGCCACCTGCGCCGCCGCGTTTCTCAGCTGTTTCAGTTCTTTCAGCTCGAACTCAAAAAGATGGGCATCGAAAATATAGAGTTGGATTGATGAATGTTTTATGTCACATTACTTTGCCAAATATTCTTTCTTTAGACATTTTTATGTCCGCGATTGCCGATAATTGCGTATCATCATCAAGAAGGCTTAGAGCACCTGCTCTGGCCCGAGAATAAACATGGCGCGCAGCAGCAAAATATCGTTAACCGCAAGCCAGGCAGGGGTAGATGACCTGTCTCTGGCCGATCAGCTGTTTGCGATTGTCACGCGCAAAACACCCGATGCAGCCGCCGATCTGCTGCCAGAAAATGAAAAAATGCGCGGTGCGGCAATATCGGCTTTTCAAAAAGCCCACAGCGACCGACTCGCCCGTCTCACCCCGGTCACAGAAATTGAGAAATCCTCACGACTTTTGTCACCCGTCATCGCCGTCTGGTCACGTATCGGTTCGGTTAAATATCTCTCGGCTGCGGCCGCGATGGTCATAGCGACGGGCGCCGGGCTCTTGCTCTTTAACCCCTTCGGCGAAGATTCGATTCATATTGAAGACGAAAGCGGCCAAAGCGCGATGCTCAGCGAAGTCAACGCAAACGACAAGAGCGTTTCGCTGAACTTCATGCGCAGACGCAAAAAAATCGGCGAAATTACTGTCGGCCAGGGTTCGCGCCTGCGCGTCGTCAAAGCCAGCAACGGCGAGGCTTTTCGCTCAGAAGTCGCATTCGCCGGCACCGAAGCGCACTTCAAACTGCAATATAAAGGCAAAGCCTCGGTGATCGTCAACAACGGCCCGTTTAAGGCCAAGGTGCGCATGTCGCAAGACAACCAGCATCAAGACGTGCACCTCAAGTTCAAAGAGATGGGTTCACCGTTACCTTCGGGCGAGCCGCAGTTCGAAATCGAAGTCATCAAAGGCAACGTGCAGATTGCTGAAGTCGACGACGAAGATGAATTTGAGCACTATAAAGAAGGCGAAAAGGCGATCTTTAGCCTCTCTGATCAAGATAGCGAAAGCCTCTGAGAACATGAATGTAGTTTTCGCTGCGCGAAAACTACATTGACTGGCCTATGGTCACGACAATCGACTGCGAATATGTGATGCCGAATGTTGCGGCTGCTTACCTGTTGCATTGCGGCGAAAAAGCATGTTTCATTGACAACAACACGAACCATGCTGTGCCGCTGCTTCTTAAGGCTCTGAAAGAGAACGCCTTCAAACCTGAAGACGTGGCTTATATCATCATCACTCATGTGCACCTCGACCACGCGGGGGCAACAGGCGTGCTATTGCAGCACTGCCCCAATGCAACGGTCGTCGCACACCCGCGCGCGGCGCCGCATGTCATAGACCCGTCGCGTCTGGTGCAGAGCGCACAATCGGTTTACGGAGAGGCAGAATTTCAAAAACTCTATGGTGAAATTCAGGCGGTGCCCGAATCACGCGTCTATATTCCCGCAGACGGCGAGGTGCTAAAGGTTGGCGATACCGAATTGCAATTTATCTACACGCGTGGCCACGCAAACCACCACTTTGTGATTCTCGACCGCAAAACCAACAGCATCTTCACCGGTGATTCATTCGGCATCGCGTACCCAATGTTACAGCACGGCAACCGGCCATTTCTGTTTGCATCAACCTCACCGACAGATTTTGACGCCGCCGAAGCGCGGCTTACTTACGATAAAATCGTCGCGACCGGCGCGGCCAGGGCTTACCCCACCCACTTTGGGGCGTGGAGCGACTTGCCTGCTGGCCATAAAATGCTAAGCGAACACATGACACAAATTGAGAAGATTTACGATGCCCTGAAAACTGCCAGCACAGGCTCTGCTGAACCTTACGCCTACGCGCGATCGGCCATCGAAACCTGGTTTGCAGGTCAGCTGAGCGAACGGGGTATTACTTTAACCTCAACCGAACAGCAGATGCTGGGTATGGATATCGATCTCAACGCGCAGGGCCTTGTGTTTGCAGCTGCCCGCGCGCGCAAAAAGGCATCAAAATGAGTAAAGACTCGCTTGAAATCTGCGAGGTAGGGCCGCGCGACGGCCTGCAGTCAGCTTCGCAGATTCTGAGCGTTGAGGAGCGCATTGAATTCGTGCAGCAACTCGTCGCCGCAGGCCTGAAAAAAATCGAAGTCGGCTCGCTCGTCAACCCCAGGCTCGTGCCGACGATGGCAGATTCAGATAGAGTGTATGCCGCGTTGCAACCGACGGTTGCCACAACGGGCCCACTGTATTCGCTGCTGGTGCCCAACACTCGCGGGCTCGAACAGGCGATAGCAATCGGCTGCAAATCTATCGCGCTTTTCACCGCCACTTCTGAAACCTTTAATCTGAAGAATATCAACCGCAGCGTCGCCGAATCGCTGGCAGAACTCAACCCGATGATTGACCGCGCACGCAAGGCCGGCATGGTCATTCGCCTCTACGTTTCAACCGTATTCGACTGCGCCTACGAAGGCACTATGGATGCGACCAACGATCTGAAACGCTTCGTGCCACTTTTTAACGAAGTCGATGAAATATCTCTCGGCGACACGACGGGCCGCGCGACGAAAAAACAGGTTTCTGATCTCGTTGATTCGGGTCTGCTGGCAAATTTTCAAGACAAACTGTGGTGGCACTTTCATGACACCTTTCAGCTCGCGGGTGAAAATGCAGCATGGTGCATGCAGAATGGCTTTCGTAAATTCGATTCATCGGCGGGCGGCATCGGCGGGTGCCCATTTTCACCGGGTGCAAAGGGCAATATCGCCACAGAGAAGGTTATTGCACTGGCAGAAGCTCACGGCATCGACCATGGCATTCGACTGCCTTTGGCGTTACCAGGCCTCGGCTAAAGCCATCGCAGCCTCAGCGGTTTACTTTTACACGAAACGCTTAAGTCTTTTGCTCGGCTGCACGCCTGATTACCCGTCAGGCATTATTCAATGTTAAACAATTAGCTCTCGAATCGCTTTAACTTGCGACCAGTTTATTTTTGGCGCATCTTGCTAACATGCAAACCAGTCAAAAAACCACAACCATCTCGGTTGCGCAGGGCGATGGTATCGGTTCTGAAATTATGCAGGCTGTACTCGATATTTTCGCTGCCGCGCGCGTGCCACTCGAATATGAACACATTGAAATGGGAAAATCGATCTTCGACGCGGGTTTTTCAACGGGCATGACAGCACAGGCGAAAGCCTCAATCGAACGTAACGGAATTCTTTTCAAAGGCCCGATGGAAACCCCAAAAGGCAGCGGCGTCAAAAGCATCAACGTAACCGCTCGCAAAACGTGGAGCACCTATGCCAACAAGCGGGTTTTTCGCACGCTCAACGGCGTCGATACGGTATTCTCACGGGCAAACATACCGATTAATCTCACAATTGTGCGCGAGAATATTGAAGACACATACGGCGGCATAGAGCACATGCTCACGCACGACGTCGCGCTTTGCAGGCGATTCATAACCCGGCCAGGCTCGCTGCAGCTGATGCGCTATGCCTTTGAAATGGCGAAACGCAAAGGCAGTAAACGCGTCACCTGTGCGCACAAAGCGAACATCATGAAAATCACCGACGGGCTGTTTCTTGAATGTTTTCGTGAAGTTGCCAAAGATTACCCCGAGCTCAGGGCAGATGACGTCATCGTCGATGACCTCGCGATGAAACTCGTGTCGCGCCCCGACCTATTCGACGTCGTCATTCTACCCAACCTGCAGGGTGACATCATTTCTGATCTCTGCGCAGGTCTCGTCGGCGGTTTAGGGTTTGCCCCATCGGCAAACATTGGTGACCACATCTCCATTTTCGAGGCCGTGCACGGTACGGCCCCCGATATTGCCGGCAAGGGTATTGCAAACCCGACAGCCCTTTTGCTCAGCGGGTGTATGATGTTGCGGCACCTGCATTTAGGCGAGTCAGCGGTGCTGATTGAAAACGCACTCTTCGCCTCGCTCGAAGCCGGCGCGCACACTGCTGATTTTGGTGCACCCGGCACGCCAGCGTTAACCACACAGGCTTTCGCTGAGGTGATCAAGACTCATCTGGGGTCGAAGCCCAAGATCGTGCCGCCAGCTTCTTTCGAACCGGCGAACGACACCATTTCGCTGCCGAAAGTGCCGGCCAGAAACAGAATGATGTCTACCGAGGCACCGGCGTCTGAGATTATGGGTGCAGACTTTTTTATCGAATCGACAGACCAGGCGTCGCTCATCGCTGACACTCTGGCAGAAGTGTGCGGCAATCGCTATAAAATCTCGACCATCAGCAATCGCGGCACACAGGTGTGGCCTGAAGGTTCTGTCTTCACAGAACTCATCAATCAATACCGCGTCAGGTTCGAGAAAATTGACAGCGGTACAATTCACCAGGCTGACATCGTCGCTCTGATAAAAGAAACTTCTGAATTCTTTAAAATCTGCTCTGTCGAGTTGTTAATGGCCTATGCCGGCAAGAAAGCCTATTCGATGGCGCAAGGCCAATAGTTTCGAGACAAAGTTCTGAGGCCAAAAATAGTTGAGAAATAAGTTTGTAATCCACACGCTGTTGCCGACCGGCAGTTCGGCTGAATGCAAACCCTGTACGACCACAAACAGCTCAGAGCGACTCTCGACAACGACGGTGTCTGCCGGGTAGAACTTAACAACGCCAGCCAGCTCAACGCACTCAACACTACGATGGCGGCGGGCGCGGTCGAGCTGGCAGAGATCATACGAAAATCAGAGGCTCGCGTGGTTATCTTCACTGGGGCCGGCCGTGCCTTCTCAGCGGGCGGTGACCTGAACTATCTGATCGAACTCACAAAACTGCCTGCCGCCGAATCTGCCGCCGCGATGCTGCATTTCTACAAATCGTATCTTTCATTATTCACGCTGCCGCTGCCGACCATCGCACACATCAACGGCCCCTGCGTCGGCGCCGGCTTTTGTCTCGCGCTCGCATGCGATCTGCGCTTTGCAGTTTCTAACAGCAAAGTCGGCATGAACTTCGTGCGCATCGGCCTAAACCCCGGCATGGCGGCCGAACACTGGGCTCACCTCGGGCACACACCGCTTCTGAATGAAATGCTGCTCACGGGCAATATTTACAATTCGTCTGATATCCGCCTGAGGGCGCTTTTCAATCAGGTGGGGGCAAGCGAAGAAATTGAGGATTCAGTGACCTCATGCGCGCGGGCGATTGCTTCGGCATCGCCGCAGTCGATCGCCTTATCGCTGCCGCTGCTGCGTGGCCACACCCTCAGCCGTGAAGAGGTGATGCAGGCCGAAGCCGCCGGCCAGGGCACGTGCATGAGCACGGGCGAGATCGCTGAATCTGTCGCCGCACAGCGCGAGGGCAAAAGATTTCGCTTTGAGATCTGAGCGTATCGGCGAATTACTGTTGCCAACACGAAGAAGGCTGCGTCTAATAGTGCATGAAACGAGCGAGATTAACGCTGTCTGCTTTAAGCAGCATTATACTTATTATGTCACTTGCCGCGTGCAACAACCTCGGATTGCTGGATCAGCTCGAAAAACCAGGAACCGCAACTTCAGGCGGTGCCAAAACATCTGCCCTGTTTTTGTTTGCGACAACGAATAGTTTCAACGGCAATATCCGCAGCGGCATGGCAACCGCCCGGCTGGCAGCAGACGTGCAATGCTCAACAACCCGAGCGACATTGACGTTTCCCGATAACGCGTGTACACAAGTGCGCGCCATGATCTCTTTAGACGCCGCTGATTCTATGGCAAATATGCCGGGAACCTACGGTATTCCCGTCAACATCAGCGTCAACGGCCCGAACAATTTCGTGATCGCCAGCGATTGGGGCAGCCTTATTGCAGGTACTTCAGGCAATTCTCTGGTTTCCGGTAACGCCATGCCAACCTCGACGAACTGGTGGTCGTTTTCGACTCTCGGGGGTAACTATGACGGGACAAACAACTGCGCCGGCGGCAATGATGGCACAACCGGCATGGGTAGCGGCGGAAATTCCAATACTTCGGGTAACACGTGGCTATCGAGCGGCCCGATCAGCTGTCCAGGGCCCGCGCGTTTACTGTGCGTCTGTTATTAAGATCTCACAGGTTCTTTTTTCATAAACCTGCTAAAAGGTAAACTGCTGCCCATCATACGCCGGTTCGGCGACACCCTGCCATTTTTCGAGCAGCTCTGTGTGCAGGTATTGGTGTGATAGGTGGCCCACGTAACCCTTCGCGGGTTGGTACTTTTCAATCAGCGCCAGCGCCTCGCCATGGTTAATGTGCGACATATGCGGTTTGTCGATGGGTGAACCGAGATACAGAACTTCAAGCCCATGCAAAAACTTCTCATCTTGTTCATGAATTTCTCTGAAGTCGGTCAGATAACCAAACTTGCCATTCACGACGAAGCCTGTGCTTAAGACGCCCGCTTTGGGTATATGCACCAGCCTGATTGGTTGAATTTTCATGCCGGCAATTTCAAGCGCTTCGTAGCCATCTTCTTCGTTGCCCGGAAATATTTTAAGACTCAGGTGCGGCACGTTACTGTAGACCGCACGCTCGCGAATATAAGGGTAACGGCTGAGAATAATCTCATGCGTTTGTGGGTTCGCATAGCAGACGAGCTCTGCCTTACTGTCAAATGTGAACGGCCTTAAATCGGGCAGGCCGTCGAGGTGATCGTAGTGAAAATGTGTAAACAGAACGGCGTCGAGCGAACGCACCTTTTGCTGCAGCATCTGATAGCGCAGGTCGGGCCCGGTGTCGATAAGCACCTGCCCCTGGGCTTCGAGCAGAATCGACGCGCGGTGCCTTTGGTTCTTTTCGTCAGGCGAAGTGCAGACTTTGCACTCGCAACCGACGATCGGTACGCCCGTCGAAGTGCCGCTGCCTAAGACTGTAACTTTCAATTCTTACGAATTCAATAGCTTATCTATCGCTGCTTTCATGCCGTCGTATGACCGCTCTTGCTGATAGAGCACGCCATTGATGTAGATAGTCGGAGTTCCCCTAACGCCAATCTTCTGGCCGTAACGCATGTCGGCTTCGATTTCTTCACGTTCTTTGCCGTCTTTGTCTGCTCTACACTGGTTATATGCAGGCATGTTCAGACCAATGCTCTGCGCGATCTGGTCGAGCTGTGCCGGTGACATGTCGAGTTGGCGGCCATTGTAAGGGATCGAAAATACTTTGGTCTGAAACTCAAAGTATTTGTCTTGTTTACCCGCGCACCGTGCAGCAATGTGAGACGGCATAGCCTGTGGGTGAAAATCGAGCGGAAAGTTTCGAAACACCCATTTAATTTTACCCGCATATTCAGCCTTCAAGCGCTGCACATCGGGCTGCATCTGGCGGCAATACGGGCACTCAAAGTCTGAAAATTCGGTAATGACGACTTTGGCGTCTGCCTTACCCCAGAAGGGATGGCCATCGTTCACAATATTCAGCGTCGGCGCCACTGGTTCTTTTAGATTAAATTTGAAGTTATATGCCTTAAAAAGTTCTGATGTTAATCCGTCGCGGGCACCTTTTTCAGAGTTATTGATCAGCTGCTGGCGAATGCGGTCACGCACGAGTGCAAAAGGCTGATTAATGCGCTGTTTGTTGTTTTCATAGAACTGGCGTACCATTTCGTCAGTCACGCTGCCGCGGCGTTTTGCAAGTTCTGTTTCCACAAACTTATCCACAGGCAGATTGCGTTTTTTCGCTTCGGCTTCGAAGATTTTTTCGCGCGCTGTTTCAAAAGCTGCCTGCTGGCGAATCTGAAATTCTTTCTGGCGAATTTCATAAAATTCTTGTTCGTTGTTCTTCTCTACATCTTTTGCGGTAATGCTGCCGCCTTCGAATGTAGCTATGGTTTCATTTGACCCGCCGCAAAGCGTCGACGTCGAAATGCTGAGGGCCAGCGCGAGGCCCGTTAGAAACTTCTTCATGCAATCAGCGCATGGGCGGCAGCGCCGGTGGAAAGCACTTTTGCGTTAGCGGTTGGGTTTTTGTCAGTTTTTGCTATGAAAAACCGAACAAAACGATAAAAAACTCTATCCACAAAAACTGACAGTTAATCCACAATTCTGCACAATTCCGTTCGCTGGTGCCGCATTTTTTAACGGCGTGCGCTCAGCTGTAGAAAAACCTGGCGTCAAAAAATAAAGAGACATAATATTTACAGGCTATTTTTGGGTTATCCACTTTTCCACACGCTTATTGTTATTATTAGAATAAAGATTTATAGTATATTATATAAACAATAGCCGCCGGAGTCGCAGCAACAGTGCCAGTCATTTCTTCGTTATACCAAAGCCCAAGGTTCTTGAGAAATCCTCATTTTCACACGGTAGCGTGCGCGCTATTCAGAAAAAGACCACGTGTACAATATTATCGCGAACGCCTTGAGCTCGCCGACGGTGACTTTGTTGACCTCGATTGGTCGCTTGCCAACCAGAAAGAATTTGGCAGCAAGCGACAACAGCAAAACCAGCAGCTGATCATTCTGACGCACGGTATGGAAGGCTCGAGCCAAAGCAAATATATTCTACACACGGTACGCTGTGCGAATGCAGCAGGTGTTTCGGCTGTTGCCTGGAACATGCGCGGCTGTTCGGGTGAACCGAACCGGGCTCTGCACTTTTATCACAGCGGGCGCACCGAAGATCTCGCTGCAGTGGTGGCGCATGCCATCGCAAAAGATTTCAAAAAAATCTGGCTCGCCGGTTTTAGTCTCGGTGGCAACCTCACGCTGCTCTATGCTGCACGCGAAGCTTCAAAAATCGCGCGTGAAATTCAATCGATAGCCGCCGTCTGTGCACCGGTTGATCTGGTGAGCTCGCAGGCGCAGATCGAAGCGAAAGAGAACCGCCTTTACCTGAAACGTTTTCTTCGCGACTTTCATGCGAAATTTAACCTAAAAACACAAAAGCGCGGCCATCGCATAGACACAAAAAAATTCAACAGACGCATTCGTACACTTGCGCAGCTCGACGCGCACTACACAGCACCCTGGAATGGTTTTCCCGATGAAAAAATTTATTACCAAAAGTGCAGTTCATTGCCTGTGCTGCAGGCAATTCGCGTACCTGCGTTGCTTTTAAACCCTGTTGACGACCCTTTTCTCAGTAGTGAGTGTTACCCGCATCGCTTCGCCGCGACGAGCAAAACCTTCACGCTTGAGATGCCTGAAACCGGTGGCCATTGCGCCATGCTCGCCGACCACCGCTTCAACGCATCGTATATCGAAAAGCGCCTGCTCGAGTACTTTGGCATAACCCGAAAACCGTAACGCTTTAAAGCGAAAAACTCGTTTCGCCATGACCGGCTTCAGAGGCATGCCATAGAAACATATGAGGATATCTCACGTACTCATCGCGGTCGCGCTGCTCACAAATTCAGCCCAGATTTTTGCTGATCTGCCGCCGGCCGATGATACCATCGCCAAAACGCCGCCGCCCGCAGAAGTCACCATCGAAGAGCAGATTGGCGGTGACCTGTCAAAACTGGTTATGGTCGATGAAAACGGCAAAAATATCACCCTTGGGCAGCTTGCCGATAACAAACGGCCTATTATCTTCGCGCCAGTCTACTATAACTGCCCCCACCTCTGTACACTTACCTTGAACGGCCTTCTACAGGCTATTGAAAAAGAAACGCGTTACGCGCTCGGCAAAGACTATCTGATCGTTGCCTATAGCTTTCACCCTGATGAAAAACACCAGCTCGCGCAGGTAAAACAGAAAAACTATCTCAGAAAATTGGGCCAGGTCACCGACCAGAATCTTGAGGGTTATTTATCCCACTGGCGGTTTTTCACCGGCAGCGTTGAAAATATCGCGGCGATTTCACGCGCGATAGGTTTTCGCTACCTCAAAGAAACTTCGACAAACCCACGCAAGCAAGACGTCGAATATGTGCACCCCGCGGCGCTGATTGTCACGACACCCGACCTCAAAGTTTCACGCTACCTCTACGGGGTAGAATACGCACCGACGGACTACCGTTTGGCGCTGCTCGAAGCCGGTGAAGGTAAGGTTTCAAAAACCATCGGCGACCGGCTAATGCTCACCTGTTATAGTTTTGACCCGGTGAAGCGAAAATACAGTTTGGTGGCTTGGCGCGTCATGCGCCTGGGCGGTATTGCCACCTTGATTCTGGTGGTTCTTCTGCTTGGGGTGCTTTGGTACCGCGAAAGACTCAAGCGCGCGAAAGCGTAGCAACGAATGAGGGGAAAGTAATGACGAGTTTTATCCATGCAGCACTGGGTTTTATTACCCATGCACCCACGGCATCGACCGTTGCCTCTGAAGTCAAGTTTGCAGCCGACCTGATCAATGGTATCAGTCTCGTCGCCTTCATTCTCGTCGAGGGTGTGTTGATCTATTTTGTGATCAAATACCGTCGTCGCAAAGGTGAACCCAACAAACAGACGCTTTATCTGACACACCACACCACTGCTGAAATCATCTGGACCGTGCTGCCGACGATCATTCTCGGCGTCATTTTTTATTACGGCGTTGCTTCGTTCATCAAGATGCGCAACATGCCAAAAGACGGCGAAATCATTCAGGTCACTGGCCGCCAGTGGATCTGGGATATCAAATACCCTTATTGCGTGAAAAACGCCAAGACTAACGCTGAAAAATGTATTAAACTCACTTCAAAAAACGTCAACCCAACAGCCGAAGCCCCGAAAATGCTGCAAGACGAAGCGCAAAAAACTCAGACGCGCTTTGTTGTCGCGAAGGGCCGCAAGTATGTGATGCAGATGACGTCAACAGACGTTATTCACAGCTTCACGATTCCGGCTTTTTATGTGAAACAAGACGTTGTACCTGGCCTGACTTCGCGCCTGTGGTTCGAACCCACAACCGTCGGCGAGTTTGTGATTACCTGTAATGAATACTGCGGCGACAAACACTCAGGCATGCTCGGCGTGATTCAGGTGATGGAACCCGCCGATTTCGACAAATGGAAAAATGACAAGCTTGCCTTGTTACAAAAAGAACTCGATCAAGACGCCGCAGGCGGGCCGGTTGATGAAACCGCGCTCATCGCCAAAGGTAAAGAACT
>JAKQXK010000286.1 GCA_029561505.1 Spirochaetota bacterium
AAAATGCCGGGTTGGGCACAGCCTTACGCGGTTTGGGCAGTTGTCGCGCTCGTAACTCTGGCAATCACGGCTTTTACTTCGCTCGAAACCGTAAAAACAGATAGCGCCGAAGCGCTGCCGACACGCGTCAACGGTTTTGCCGATGGCTTGTTTTATGCGCTGCGTGACGCCGAAGCCGGTAGCCAAAACGACATCGTCACTGCTTACGCGGCAAGGCTGAAAAAGAAATATGCCTATGCGGTTCGCGAAAGCAAAGCCGGTGCCTGTCATGCCATTACCCTAGATCGGGGCCGGGACATCCCCTTCGGTATCGCGGCGGTTATGTCGGGCGAGCGCAGCGAATCGGTTTTCGCGGCGCTGGTTTTTCTCGATAAAATCGGGGCGCAGGCCACGACTGCTTCGTTGACGACAACGATTCTGTTAGCGCAAAAAGGGTGCGACACGCAAGAATGGGCGTCGCGCTGGCTGGCAAACGACATGGTTCTTCCCGTCATTCTTGAATCTGGTGTCGCCGGTGATGATTATACCGGCTTTAATCGAATCGGCAACCTGAAAAATCTCGCTCTGCGCCGCCACTTTCCCGAAGCATTTCTTGCGCAGGCGCACACAACCTGGGCAAACGCAACAGCGCTCATCTCACAGTCTTCGGCAACGGCGCTGCGCCTCACAGTCAACGCAAAGTATGGCAACGGCCCTGAACAAATTGTCGCAGAAAACCCGCTCTTACGCCACCCACTCGCGGGCAATTCGGTCGACGCTGCCCTCTTCAAGCCGGTGGCGCTGTACATTACGGCTGCAACACAATTGCATTCCACCGGTTTTTACGCGCTGTTGGCGATGATATGGCTGCTTGCTTTAATTCCGTTTGCCAATGCACTCGGTACGTTTCGCGAGCGCCTTGACATCGGTTCGGCCGCGACCTCGCTCGTGCTGTACGGCATGGCATTTCTGAGCTACGTGCTTCTGTTGAAATTAAGCCTGCGCTACGTCAAATCTGATCTGATTCTCGGAGTCGTGGTTATTCTTCTTGTGCCTGTGATTTTTTTTCCGGTACGCATCTTGCAGAAAACCATGTTGCGCGCTGAACTTAATCGCGCAGGTCTGCACCTGCTGCTCCTGGCCCTTTTGACGATCGTCTGTTTTGTGAGTCCACTCACGGCAGTTTTTGGTCTTTTTGCTCTGACGGCCGCGTCGGCATATGCGCGCGCGACGCTGTCACGAAAATTACTGCGCCTTCTGATTCTCGGCGCAATCGCTGCCATATTTGTTATGATGACGCGTGATGCACTCGGCAGTTTTACTAATTTCTTCGCGGCATATTTGCCGGCGTTGAATGCTGCATCGCTGCTGTCGCTTGTACTGCTTTGCCTGATCACCGGTAATATCGTCGCGCTGCTGTTTGTGCCGCGCGAGCGCAACTAACTGCAGATGCGCGTCGCCTTAATTGGCTGCGGCCGCATTGCCTATGAGCTCGAGCGCGATGCACTTCGTTATAAACCATGTACCCACCTCGGCGCGCTGAGGCATTTCCAGAAACGCGACGCCGCGCTCAATCTTACGGGCTTTTGCGACATAGACCCTGAACGCGCGATAGCGGCGGCGACGTTCATGCGCGCAGACGGTGCCATGATTACTACAGATTACCGTGAGATTATCGCACAGCAGCCCGATCTGCTCGTCATTGCCAGCAGCACCGCAGCACACCACAAGGTGCTTGCAACTGCAATTAAGGCTGGTGTGAAGCGCATAGTCGCAGAAAAGCCGCTGGTTTTCAGCGCAGCTGAGGCCCGAAATCTGCAGCAGGTGGCAGAATCGGGAAACAGTATCGTGCTGCCCAACTATGAGCGCCGTTATCATGAAAAGTATATTGCCTTTCGCCGCGAGCAACAAAATGCCAAAAAAGGCAGCCAGTATCGTGCTTTTTTTGCGGCCGGCGGCGCATCGCTTTATGCAGACAAAAACACCGGAGACGAAGGCGTGTTGCTGCATGACACGACGCATCTTGTTGATCTCGTGCAGTTTATATTCGGCAGAATCACCGGGCATCGCATTATCGCGGCAAAACGCAGGCACGTGATCTACCTTTCTCACGAGAGTGGTGCTGAAGGGGTTATTGAGACAAGCCTCGGGGTCGGTGCATTTCATCTTGAACTACAGGTGATGACGCAAAACGAACGCAAAACCGTCGGCAACGGTTTTACGCTACGCGAGAAGATCGTCGCAAGCCCCCACTACCGAAAACTACGGGGCTATGCGCCTGCAATCCGCGCAATCGACAAACCCATGACGACAGCAAAAAACCCTTTTCTGAGACTTTATGACCAGGCACTTTACGGCAAACCTGATAACACACATTTCTTTGAAGCGCTCGAAAACGTATTGTTGCTCAGCAAGCAGCGCTAGCGCCGCTTGCTGAGCTATCTCTTCTGCAACATTTTCTCGAGGTTGTACTGTCGCGGAGCAGGCGCAGCAGCCGGCGACATCTGGTCGTAGAAATTCTGTTCTTGAGTAGCATTACCCGTATCATAAGCCCGGGTAAACTTTTCCCAGGTTTCTTTGGGAAAAGTAAGCGAATAGCTGAAGTCGAACTTCACTTTTTCTCCGGGTTTTAAATCAAGCTTCCAGTTCAGAATGCCGTTCGCGTCTTTCTGCGTCTCGGCCCGGCTTGCGCCGATATATTTCGTCGAAATATTCGGGTCGCCTGCAACCGGAAACTGATCGTAGACCGTTACCTGTCGTGTTTTTTTGGTGAAATTTGAGACTTCGATCTCCCACTGGTTGACGACTTCGACCTTGCCACCGAAAATCCCGCTCTTTTCTACGTCACCGCGCTTCAAGGTACGCTTTAGCTGCATACGTTGGTCGGGGCCGAGAAATACATCGAATTCTTCACCCACCGCCGCTGCGTTCTTCAGTGTCACGTTGCCGACGTAGCTACCGTCGAGAAATGCATTCAGATTACCCTGCACAGGTGCCGCGCTCGTATTTTTCAGACGGGCCTTCAGAAAGACATAAGACGACATCGAAGGCACAGCAACGTGCGTGAGCGTGCCCTTGAGCGGGGCTGAGTTCAGCGTCACCTTGTGGTCTGAGTTGTCGCTCTGTATATTCTCGCGGCCCGGTAAGGTAATGGAAACAG
The DNA here is from genome assembly GCA_029561505.1 of Spirochaetota bacterium. Classification (GTDB taxonomy): domain Bacteria; phylum Spirochaetota; class Leptospiria; order Turneriellales; family Turneriellaceae; genus Turneriella. The sequence continues at coordinate 3,140 of JAKQXK010000286.1, forward strand.
TCGTCGTCTCAGAAGAATCGACGGGCTCGCTCGGCACTTCAGCGTCTTCGCCCGCTTCATCGCGCGCGGCGCTGCCGGCACTCAGCTTGCCCATTGCGTTTTTCGTCGGTCGGGCGCCAAATAGCGAATCAGCAGCGACCCGCCATGGCTGCAGAATGCCGGGCGTCAACGCTGTTGAAGGGCGCGCAGTCGAAAGTGTTACCTTCGCGTTTTTCCAGTTTTCGCCTGAATTCTGGCGAATAATTGCGTGCGACACGAGCTGAAACTCGCTGCCTTCGGCAGACCCCCGCAGATCATAGACGCTGTTCCATGAGACATTCGTGACCATGTATTCGAGTTCGATCTTGCCCCCCTCTTGTCCCGAATTCACATACGAAACTTCAACTTCGGTTCCCGAAGTTTTCGCAGACTGTATTTCGGCGTTAAAATCAAGCGTGATTCTGCTCAGGTCTTTGCGCAGCTTCTCAAGTTTCTCGTCGCTCATGCGGATTTTTCCCTGATATACCGACCGTTTCTCGTCGAGAAACCTGAGCGCCTTTTCCCATGACTCGATGTTGAGCGCATTGGCACGCGCCTCGCGATCGCTCTGGCTTGTCGTCAGCTTCATCATCGAATCGAGAACCCGCAACTGGTCTTTCGCGTTTGTCAGCTGGTCGCTCTCTTCGCGTATCTGCGCTTCGAGCTTCACCATTTTTTTCTTGAGCGGATGCTCTGCCCATTCGTCGCCATAGACCTTTTCAACGTGGCGCAGCGCGACCCCGGTGACGGTGACCCCTGTGCCCGATGCGCGCACGCTGTCGGTCATCAGAGATTGCGGCAGCGCCATGAAGCGCAGCGTGCCCGTCTTTTCTGCAGATTCAACTGCCTGTAAACGCTTAACGACTGCGCGGTCGGTGAAGACAGTTACCGAGTCGACTTTTCCGTTAACTTTGGTGACGGCGAAGAGCTGCAAAAACGCGCCAAATATTAAATTCGATAGAAATATTTTATTCATATAGCCTCTTTATGCTTGGTTATCTTCACCTTCACCCAACCCCTCTCCCAAACGAACAGGGGCCTGTAAACTCCCTTCTCGCTTCTATAGAGGCGTCGGGGCGTGACCGACTAAAACGCGAACCCAAGTTTTTTGCCCTGCGTCTTTACAGAAACCTGCGTCGCTTTGCCCAGATCGTCGCTTTTGGTTGATTTTGCCGCAGCGCGGCTCAGGTATTCGTTGCGCTTGCGGCTCAACTCGTCGATGCGCGCCTGAATCTTGCTGCGCTTTTCGCTCTTTGTCTTCGCAAAACTTTCGATCTCTTCTTCTGACTTACCTTTGAGCTCTGCAGGTAATTCTTCGCGCTTAACCGAACTCACTGCCTTCTTTTTGCTGAATATGGTCGTGAGATCCCAGTCGTTGCTCTCTGAATATTGTGCCGTGTTCTTTGCAACGGCCCGTTCGACCGAAGCGCCGCTCGCGGCCGGCGCGGCCGCAATTTTTTCATCTTGAACGCTCATACGGTCTTTTTCGGCTGCGCCCGAGCGCCCCACAGGTATCACGGTCGAATTGTACTCAGAACCAAGGCGCTGAATCTCTTCATCGTAGGGCGTCGCCAATACCTGTACCATGTGGTCGTGGTTGATAACATGAAAATCGCCCTGCGCGAGTTGCGCCCCCGCCATCCACTGCGTCGCGATGCCCTCTTGACGGCTGCCGCAGAAAATCGTATTCACAAAAATACCTTGCTGCCGCGCGGTCTCCATCGTTGTTCTGAAGTCGACAGGGCCCTGCGTAAAGGGTTCGTTACCGGCAATAAAGATCACGCGATAGACGTCGTCATATTTTTTCCAGTTGAGTTCAGCGAGCGCCCGGGCGATTACCGCGCCACAATATTCATCGCCACCGTTCGTCTTCAGCTCAAAAAGTTTTTCCGAGACTTTGTCGAGACTCGCGGTAAAG
>JAKQXK010000303.1 GCA_029561505.1 Spirochaetota bacterium
CTCATATCTACCGGCGATATTCTCACAGCAGCCGTTGCCATTTAAAGTTGTGCTGGTCATTTTGCTGAGCGACCTCTTTATTTATTGGGGTCACCGCGCGCAGCACCGCTTCGGTATTTTGTGGCGCTTTCACCGCGTGCACCACACCGCTGAGCAGGTCGACTATCTCGCCGCGTACCGCGAGCACCCGCTCGACAACATCTACACGCGCGGGCTTGAGACTCTGCCCGCAGTGCTGCTCGGCCTCGACCTGAACGTGATTGCCGGCTTCGTGACCTTTCGCGGGCTGTGGGCTCTCTTCATTCACTCGAACGTCAATATAAGATTAGGATTTCTAGAAGTTCTGCTCGGTTCGCCGCACCTGCACCATTGGCACCACGAACTAAACCGGCGCGGCCTCGTGAACTACGCCAACCTTTCACCGCTCATGGACGTCTTGTTCAGAACTTATTACAATCCACCTGAACGGCCGCATAGCTATGGAATTCCCGAGCCGGTGCGGCAGCGCTGGCTCTGGCAGATGCTCGACCCGTTCATGAAAAATACGTCTGAGAGTTTTGAGACACGCCCTAAAAAGTAGTTGCGTTGCACAATAGGTACACCGGTCTAGTGAGCGCAGAAAACGCGCAAAAAGGCCCAACATAAATGTCACTGCTCACCAAGTTGCTTCTGCTCATCGTCGTCGCCCGAATCATGGGCCGGCTGGTGGTACGTTTCGGCCAGCCTGCAATCGTCGGCGAAATGCTTGCCGGTGTTATTCTCGGCCCCAGCCTCTTAAACTTCATTCAGCCGAACCTCGCGCTTTCGGGCATTTCTGAACTTGCGGTGTTTCTCGTGGTGCTCTCTGCAGGCCTCGAGATGGAATTCAAAGACATTATCAGCGCCATCAGAGGCCGGGGCCTCGTGATTGCAACACTGGGCTTCGCAATACCGATGGCGGCGGGCATTGGCGTGGGCCTCTTATATGGTTTTGACACGATGCGCGTGATCTTTCTGGGTCTCTGCGTCTCGATTACGGCGCTACCAGTTGCGGTGCGCATCTTGCAGACCTTTGGGCTGCTCGATTCTACCATCGCGCGTTATGCGGTCGCAACGGCGGTGCTCAACGACATTACCGCGCTGCTGGCGCTTGGTGTACTGCTCAATTTGCCGGTACAGTTCTCACTCGGCGAAGTCGGTATTTCTATCTTGATCACCGCCTCGAAGCTTGTCGTGCTCGCGGCATTTATACTGGGGTTTAACTGGTCGCTACAGAAGCTGATCAGGCGCGGTTTTCGCATTCAACGCTGGTCAGAGAAACTCGTAGAACTTTTTGGCCCAGAGGCGCTGTTCGGCATTCTGGTCGTGTTCGTGCTGCTCTTTGGCTCGGTCAGCGAAGCGCTGGGTTTTCATTTCGTGATCGGGGCATTCTTTGCCGCGCTTTTGATCGACCGTGAATTTTTTCTCGCCTCACGCTTTAACGAACTCGACCATACGCTGCGGTCAATCACCGACGGCTTTCTGGGGCCGGTGTTTTTCGCGACACTCGGGCTTGAGTTCAACGCATCGTCTGTCAAATCGCTCGATTTTCTCGCGGCGGTTCTCGCAGTTTCTATTTTCTCGAAATTTTTCGCTGGTTGGCTCGGCGCCAAGATCATTGGCCTCAACACCGCAGACTCGCTTGGCATCGGCATTATTTTAAACGGCCGCGGCGTTATGGAACTCGTGATCGCTTCAATCGCCTACCAACGCGGTTTTATCGGCCAGGGTTTGTTTTCAGTGCTCGTCGTGATGGGTGTCGTGACGACCATGATCACGCCAATTATGTTCAGGCGCTGGGTGATGCCACGTTTAAACAGTACTGACTCGGGGCTGCAAGCCCCGAGTCAGTAGTAATTATCCTGCTTTTTGAAAGAACTTCTGGTTCTTGTCGAAATATTCGGTCGCGAGGTAGTCGTTGTTCATCTGGTCGGGGTGAAAGTCTGGTCTGAAATATTGAACCAGCTTCGGTACCATCGCCGCGAGCAGCTTCGCCGTCAGCGGCGCCTTCTCTGCAATCGACGCAGGTATGTCGGTCAGCTTGATGTCTTTGTCTTCGGCGAGAAATTTCACCGCGCCAACCGCGCCATACCAGAGCAGCGCCCAGGTGCCGATCACCATGCCGGCGTTCTTGATGACTTCACCCGAGTTAATCTGCTTCATCACATCGAATGCAACTGACTTGTGCTCGATCTCTTCGGCGGCGTGCCACATCAAGAGCGCTTTCATGTTTTCGTCGAAGCCCTGCATTGCGTTGATTTCCGGGTCCATCGCCACTTCTGCGAGCGTCGCCGTGTAGTGTTCAAGCGCGCAGGTTACTGACAGCGCGAGCTTTTTGTAGGTCTCTTCGCCGAAGATTTTGCGGATTGTACCTTCTACTGTTTCATACGCGTTTTTTGAGTACCACGCGTCATATTCACGCACTTTGACTCCCTGGCTTTCGAGGGTGTCCCAGATTTTTTCGTGCTGCGCCATATGCTGCGTTTCTTGCCCGATAAAACCCTTGATACGTGCTTTCAGCTGAGGGTCTTTGATTTCATCTTGAAAGAACTTAACCGATCGTATGAAGAGCTTTTCGCCTTCGGGAAAAACAACGTGCAGGCTGTTCAGAATCTGCGTCAGCACCGCGTTGCCATCGGCATAATACTTGGTGAAGTTCTGCTCTAGCCCGAACTCGGGGCGCCGAACCTGCGGCATGTTCATTTGAATTACGTTTTCTTTTGCCATTGTGAACTCCTTTCGCTCCTTGTGGGGCGACGCACCATAGATACAAATAAGCGAACATTTCGTCAACTTTTTTATGAACATATGTTCATCATATTTCCCCTTGCGAGCGACTACGCGTCCCTTTTGGTGTAGACATGCTACACGGGTGGTGTTGGCTCGACGGGGGAAATCCCCCTTTGGAGGTATAATATGACTATTTTTTGGCCGGCGGTGGGCGTGAGCATCATCGCCAATATGATTCTAGGTTTTGTTTGGTATGGACCTTTGTTCGGCAAAGCCTGGGCGAAAGAACTGGGGCTCGACATGTCGAAAAAGCCGCCCGCGAAAGAAATGTACCGCTCAATGGGCCTGATGCTCATCGGCACGTTTCTGCTCGCGTATTGCCTCGCGTACAACGTCGAAGCATGGCGCATCGTGATGGGCGTGTCGCTCGCTTCGGGCCAAATGCCAGGCATGCAGGCGTCGCAGATACCGATGGTTCTGGCGATCAACTCAGCGCTGTGGACGACGCTTGGCTATATCGTACCGATGATTCTAAACCAGGTGGCTTTCGAAGGCAAATCATGGAAACTTTTCTTCATTAATGTGGGCTATTATCTGGTGGCGCTCGCGATTATGTCGACGCTCATGGCTTACTGGGTAAAGACGGCTTAACCGTCGATAGGTTTTACAGCCCCTCTCGGCCGCGGGTTCTGACCGCATATTATGGGTTCAACCCTCGGCCGCATTTTTCGTGTCACGACTTATGGCGAATCGCATGGCGAGGCGCTCGGCTGCGTCATTGAAAACTGCCCTGCTGGCATGCCGCTCAGCGTCGAAGACATTCAGCCCGATCTTGACCGCCGCCGCCCTGGCCAGAGCCGCATCACGACACCGCGCGACGAACCCGACCGCGCAAAAATTCTTTCAGGCACCTTCGAAGATAAAACCATCGGCGCACCGATTGCGATCGCCGTCTTTAACGAGAATGCGCGTGAAAAAGACTACAGCGACATCAAAGAAATTTTTCGCCCAAGCCACGCCGACTACACCTACCACGCACGCTACGGCCATCGCGCCTGGCGCGGC
>JAKQXK010000317.1 GCA_029561505.1 Spirochaetota bacterium
GCGTGACCAGCGTTGTGACTTTGCTCAGCAATGCAGAATTTGCCGAATATGGAGTTACCAATCTGCTCGACGAGTACCGCGCCGCGGGTCTCGAAGTAATGCACCGCGCGGTGAAAGATCAGGGTGTACCGACAATCGAGCAGGCCGAGCAGGTTTTACAGTTTTTGAAGCAGGCGACCGATGCGAACAAGAAGGTGCTGGTTCACTGTGTTGGGGGCCTCGGCCGCACGGGACTCATTGCTGCGCTGTACTTACGAAAGTATGCCGGCCTCGATGGCGATGAAGCGATGCGCCGCGTGCGCGCCGCGAGGTCGCCGCGCGCAATCGAGAACGCCGATCAGGAAAGCTTCGTCAAGAGCTGGAAATAGGGATTACTGTGGCTCGTCAGCCACGACGTGACAAAAGCGGCAGCGCGCTTCGTAGATGCTTTCGGGAAAGTCGAGTGGCTTATCGGCGAAAAGTTTATTCTGCGTCAGTTCTTGTGAAGTGCCGACAGTGACCACCTCGGTGAAGAACGATGCGGGCTTATAGATCGGTTTACCTTCGCGGTCGATTGAACTCAGCGTGAGTTTCTGGCTGTGGTGGGCGTCTTGCCCACAGACGACGCAGATGGCGGCGAGCTTCAGCGATTCGTGCGCGATCGCGAGGTAGTCGCCGACATTCGACACAGAACCGGCAATCGGGAAAGGCAGGCGGCGGTAATCCTGATCGAGCAGCGAGAGAATGACATCGACTCCCTGACGTGAGAATCGCCGAACCAGTTCGAACAGCGAGCCGTCGAGAAACTGCGCTTCTTCAATCGCGGCGACGTCGGTCTCGGCTTTGAGCAGGGCTGCGATCTCGCGCGGGTGCGAGACGACATGCGCCGCTTCGCCCACCTGCATACTTTCGTCGCCCGCATGCGCGAGAAAGTGTGGCAGCACCTGCGTTGCGTGGTAGCGGTTGTCGATCGCCGGTTTAAAGAGTTGAACCTTTCGTCGCGCGATTTTTGCGCGGCGCACGCGCCTTAGCAGTTCTTCTGTCTTGCCCGAGAACATCGGCCCGTGAATTACCGTGATCTTGCCGACCGAAGGTTTGTTGTGTTCTGGCGCCGACATAACTATTTTTCTGCGCTGAACCAGGTGCCGATGTCGGCGCCAGACATCAGCCGTCTCACGATCTGAATCTTTTTGCCTGAAGCGATGCTCATTATTTGTTTTGCTTTCAGCATTTTGTCTGCGGCCTGCAGTTTGGTGACCATGCCGCCCGTGCCGCCACCCGAGGCGCTGCCGGCATTGCGTTTGATATCCGCAGTGATCTGACCGATATGAGGCACGCGCGCGCCGTTGGCGTAGAACGCATCGATTGTCGTCAGCAGAATCAAGACAGATTTCGGGTAAAGCAATGCAATGTCTGCAGAGAGGTTGTCGTTGTCACCGACTTTGATCTCTTCGTTGGCGATTGCGTCGTTCTCGTTGATCACCGGAATCGCGCCCCATTCGAGCAATTGGTTCAGCGTCGAGCGCAGATTCTGCAGGTGGCTCTTGTTTTCAAAGTCGGTGCGCGTCAGCAGAATCTGGGCCGCTGCGAGCTTATGGCGTGCAAATGCGTTGCGGTAGGTTTCGATGAGTAAGCTCTGCCCGAGCGACGCGAGCGCCTGCTTTTCACCCACCGAAGCCTGCGGCAACTGCAGCGCCTTTTGCTGTTTCAGAATCGCCCGGCCAAAACCAACGGCCCCCGATGAAACAATGATGACCTTCTTGCCGCGTTTTTTTAGCTCAAGGCATTCTTTGGCTATTTGTCTGAAATAGCGGTTGCTGCGTTTTTCAATGTGTTCGGTGAGCACACCCGTGCCGAATTTCAGCACCACATGCGTGGACGCATCGAGTCGCTCTGCGAGCGTCTGTTTCATACTGACATCACCTGCTTCTGTACGGTTTGGCGGGCGGCCTGATCGTACGCAGTAAGGCCCGCGATCGTCGTTGCGTCGAATTCGGCATATGTGGCTGCCATCGCGCGTTCGATAAGCTCAGAAATTTCACCGAAGCGAATGTTGTCGCCCAGAAACGCGGCGACGGCCGCTTCATTGGCAGCGTTATAGATCGCCGGGTAGAAGCTGCCGAGCATGCCCGCTTTTCGCCCCAGCGCATACGACTTAAACTTGTTCTCATCGACGGGAAAAAACTCGAATGCGGGGTAAGTCTGCGGTGGCTTCATCGCGACGGTCGCCTTCGGTACCTCAGGATAATACATCGCATAGGCAATTGGGTATTTCATATCAGGAAAACTCACGTGCTGCATCACCGTGCCGTCGGCGTGGCCTACCATCGCATGTACATAACTCTGCGGATGGATCACGGCCTGAATGTTTTCATATGGCGTATTGAAGAGATAGTGCGCCTCAATAATTTCAAGCGCCTTGTTCGTGAGCCCCGCTGAGTCGACGGTAATCTTCTGCCCCATGACCCAGGTGGGGTGTTTGAGCACTAGTGCCTTCGAGGCGTTGTAAAATGCCTCACCGTGCACGTGTAACAGGGGCCCTCCGCTTGCGGTGAGGTATAGCGTATCTGTTTCAGAGAGTGTGCGCTGCGCGGC
>JAKQXK010000320.1 GCA_029561505.1 Spirochaetota bacterium
CCCGACAAGGTGAATTACGCGCTGGTGGCGGGCCTTGAACACTTCACAGCGATGTTTGGCGAGATCTATTTTGAGAACCCCGAACTCGTTGACCAGATGCACCCCGAAATGAAGCGTCTTTTCGAATGGCACGCCGCCGAAGAGGTCGAACACAAGGCCGTCGCATACGACCAGCTGCTGGCAATCGACGACAGCTATGCGCTCCGCACCGGCGTCATGAATGTCGCGGTTGTGGGGTTCTATCTCATCACTTTCGGCAACACGTTATACTTCATGGCACAAGACAAGTCGCTCTTCAAGAGCAAAGAGTGGCTGACGATGTTTGACGTGTTTTTTGGCAAGTATGATCTGGCACGCAAGAGCGTTATGAAATTTCTCGAGTATTACAAACCCGATTTTCACCCATGGGATAACCAGAACTACCATTTAGCCCAGCCCACGCTGGCGCAATATGAGAAACGAGCATCCTGAGCGCGTAGCGCTCAGGATGCTCGTTTCGAAATTAACAGCTTATTTCAGAATCAGTTCAAACCCTACGTAGAGCAGAAGCGTCAGAATTGTTCCCATGTGAATGACACCTTTAACGGTTTCAATGGGCTTGACCGTTGCAGGTTTCGCTGCCGGGTCGTTATTCGCGAACAGAGCATTCGCTTCGATGAGCAGAAAAACTACCGTCGTCACGATGATCCAGAGGTTGAGCTTCTCGGAGCTGACGGCGTTGAGTGTCAGGTTCTGTGCCGCAGCCATAAAGAACAGCATGGGCACTGAGAGCAGCGTGTTGGTGCGTGACGCGATGAAGCCGCGGCGCGCCATTGCAGGCACTCCGTCGATTTTTTCGCCGTTTGCCGCTGCGATCACTTTTTTCTGGCGTGGCCAGATGACAAACCAGACGTTCAGAAACATGATGGTTGCGAACATAAAGCCCGGATAAATTTTTGCGAACCAGGCGTTCCACACGTCGCTGCCAACTACCTTGCCGCTGATCGGGTCAAAACCTTTGATGCCAATGAGAGCAACGCCAGTGATGAATGTCAAGAGTGCGCCGTAACGAAAGTACCACATAACTTTGGGGAAAAGTTTTTGCTTCGCTACAGTCTGCCCTGCCGCGTCGAGGCCGCCGACGTAGCCGCCCTGAATAAAGTTAATATACCAGAGTACACCTATCCACGCGACGCCGCCGATGATGTGAAAATAACGGAACAAGAATGCGCCGTGGTCAGAAAAAATCGCTATGTCCATTTTGACTCCTTCAGTCAGTTTTGATTGATGCCAATATACATTTTTTTCGCAGCTTGTGTCAATAATTTGTCATATTCACTGTGGTGAGACGACAAATTATCAAATCAGAAACGGAGCAGCTCGTGAGCGACGTTCGGGAGAAATTATGTATTGGAGAAAATTAGGTCTGTTAATCATCTTTGTTGCGGTCGCGTGCGAAAAAAAACTCGAAGCCGGCGCAAAAGAATTTTCGTTGCCCCGGCCTTATGTGCTCAGCGACAAGAATCTGAAAGTCGCCGCCTTTGCCGGCGGCTGCTTTTGGTGCATGGAGCCGCCCTTTGAAAAGTTGAAAGGGGTCAAGGCAGTCATCTCGG
>JAKQXK010000326.1 GCA_029561505.1 Spirochaetota bacterium
GTTGTTGGTGAATGGGTTGATCATGGAAAGAAACTTCGAGGGGCCGAAAAGTGTAGCCGTGATGCTTTCGACGGGCAAATGTTTGGATTATAACGCAAGGCTAACACGCTGGACCGTCGCGGCTGGTTCTGAGAAAACCGATAATGTATTCTCAAATCAAGCATTGAATACCCTCGCAAACTATGGCGTCCGGTCGTTATTGAGTTCGCAAGATAATCTGCGAATGGATTACAAATCATCCCCTGTTTCTGCCAACGCTCCCCTAATTCATACTATTTCTGCCGTTACCATCGAAACCCATTCTGATATTTGGATTACCGATCCGCCCTATGCGGATGCCGTGAACTATCATGAACTAACAGAGTTCTTTCTTGCCTGGTATGAAAAGCACATCCCGAAACTCTTCCCCGAATGGTATGCCGACTCTAAACGCGCGCTCGCCATCACCGGCCGCGACGAATCTTTTCGCCACAGCATGGTCGAGGCCTACCGCAATCTTGCTGAGCACATGCCTGCAGACGGCATGCAGGTCGTCATGTTCACGCACCAAGACGCTGCAGTCTGGGCCGACCTGACGCTCATTCTGTGGGCGGCCGGCCTCAAAGTGTCGTCAGCCTGGACCATTGCCACCGAAACGAGCTCGGCGCTCAAAGAAGGCAACTACGTGCAGGGCACCGTGCTGCTCATTCTGCGCAAGCAAGAATCTGATAAAACCGGTTTCCTCAGCGAAGTTTATCCGCAGATCGAAGACGAAGTGCGCCGGCAAATCGACAGCATGCACATTCTCGACGACAAAGAAGAGCCCAATTTTGCCGACACCGACTACCAGCTCGCAGCCTACGCGGCAGCGCTGCGCGTGCTGACGCAATACCAGAATATTCAAGACATCGACGTCGAGCAAGAACTCGCACGGCCGCGCGAAAAAAACGCCGAGCCGACCGAGATCGAAAAAATCATCTATGAAGCCGTGCGCGTCGCCTCTTCGGTGCTCGTGCCCGAAGGCCTCGACGCCAATCTCTGGCGCGACCTGTCACCCGAAGAGCGCTTCTACCTGCGCGGTCTTGAAATCGAAATGCACGGCGAATACCGCGCGGGGGCGTACAGCGAGCTCGCGAAAGGTTTTGGGGTCAAAGAATACAAGAGCTTTCAGGCGGTGACCAAGGCCAACCAGACCCGGCTCAAGAATGCCAGTGAATTTGCCAGCCGCGCGATTGAGCCAATGGGCAAAGACAAAACATTTGCCTGTTCGCAGCTACGCCACCTGCTCTATGCCATCTTTGTCACCGCCGATACGCTGAATGCCGAGGCGGGCAAGGCATACTTGCGCGAAAATGTCACCGGTTACTGGCAGCGGCGCGCGCTGTTTATTGACCTTTTGACCTACCTGCACAAGCTCTCAGCGCTACCCCACCATAAAAAAGATGCCGAAGCCGCATGGCAGCTGGCGATTCTGCTTCGAGAAGACAGCGTTTAATGGTTTCACGCTTCTCATCGCGGCTCGCTTCGCTCGACCAGAGTTTTCTGAATAGAGAGCTGCGCGAGGCCAAGAAATATATACGCATCTGCGGTTATTTTTCGCACTCGATTCTCGAAGTCGCGGGCGAAGCGCTCGAAACCGTGCGCGGGCCGATTTTCATGGTCTGCAACTCGCATGTTACATGGCCCGACGCTGAAGAGTATGCGGGGCGTTATGTGCGCGACCTGCTCTTGCACGAATGGCGCGAAGCGACGGCGAACGAAGAAATCAGAAACAGCGGCGAACGCATTTTGCGCCTCGCCGAATTTCTACGCCGCGAGAACGTCAAAATCAAAATCTTGCCCGATTCGGTGTTTGGCCTGATACACGGCAAAGCCGGGGTTATCACCAAAAGCGACGGCAAAAAAATCAGCTTCATCGGCAGCATCAATGAAACCCTGTCGGCATGGCGGTTAAACTATGAATTGCTGTGGCAAGACGACAGCCCCGAGGCTGCTGAGTGGGTCGAGACTGAATTCGAAGCACTCTTCAACCACCCACGCGCCATCGAAATCACCGATGCTATTGTCGAAGACGTTGGCCGCTTGGCCCAGCGGCAGGTAAAATCGCTCAGCACCTGGCAGAAAAATCCCGAACCCGCGGCCGTCGCCATCGAAAGCTCGCTCTACACGCGCGCAAGCGGCCTCTGGCCCCACCAAAAATATTTCGTGCAACTCGCCTTCGACGCGCACCGCAATGAAAAAGGCGCCCGCTTTGTGCTCGCCGACCAGGTAGGCCTCGGCAAAACCGTGCAGCTCGCGATGACCGCGCAGCTCATTGCGCTGGTCAGCGATAAGCCGATTCTCATCGGCGTGCCGGCAACACTCATGCAACAGTGGCAGACCGAAATGATCGACCTGCTCGATCTGCCCTCAGCATACTGGAACGGCAAAGGCTGGGTCGACGAAGCAGAGGTGTTTCACCCTCGCGAAGCCGAGCAGATTCTCAAATGCCCGCGCCGCATCGGCATCGTTTCACAAGGGCTGCTGTTTAAACGCCAGGGTGTTTCTGAAATTATCAGGCAGGGTAATTTTGCTGCCGTGATTATCGACGAGGCACACCGCGCACGGCGACGCAGTATCAATGAAAACTCATGGCAAGAAGCAAGCCCCGAGCGCAATAACCTGCTGAATTTTATCCGCGATATAGCCGCTCAGACAGAGACACTGATTCTGGCCACGGCAACACCCGTACAGCTCGACCCGGTCGAAGCCTGGGACCTGCTCGATGCTTTATCGGTTAACCATGACGGCGTACTGGGTGATATTTTCAGCAAATGGCGCAGTCCGCACGAAGCGCTGACGTCGGTACTCGAAAACGCAGCTGCGACCATTAATCCCGAAATACTCTGGGAATGGATGCGCAATCCGTTGCCACCCGGCCACGAAGAAGCCGCAGACCACACGCGCCCCTTTGCCCAGCTGCGCCAAAAACTGCGCCTGAAAGACTCTGAATTCGTCGCCGGTGGCGCTGATGTCTACCTGACTTTCAAAGGACCAGAACGGCAGATTCTCGATCGTCTCAAAGGCGGCTTTCACCAGAAACATAATCCCTTTCTGAGGCGGATTGTCCGCCGTACGCGCGACTTCTTAGAGAAGGAGCGCGATCCCGAAACCGGTGAAGCTTTACTCGCCCGCATCGACGTCAAACTCTACGGCGAATCAGACGCCGAAGTCATGCAGTTGGCGCACTACCAACGCCGGGCAGTCGAACTTGCCGGTGAATTCTGCGAACTCTATGCCGAGCGCAAGCAGGCAGCGGGCTTCATGCAGACAATGTTATTGCGGCGCATCTGTAGCTCGCTTGCCGCCGGCTATGCGACGGCGGCCCGCATGCTGGGCGAACCAGATATGACCGCTGACGAACCGTCCCCGGAAAGTTATGAAGATACCGATGACACCGAAGAAGTAGTCATTCCGGTTATCAAAGACTATTCCACCGCAGAGCGAGAGCTACTGAAGGGCATTTTGCTCTCTCTCAAAGAGAACAAGACTGAAGATCCCAAATTCGTCAAAGCTTACCAGCTGCTCACTGAAGGCACTGAAGGAGTCGGTCCGTGGCTAAAACGCGGTGTTATTATTTTCTCCCAATATTACGATACGGTATTGGCTCTCGGGCAATACCTGGCCGAACGCGAAGATTTGCGCGGTGAGACCATCGGCATCTATGCCGGTTCGGGCAAATCGCAGATTCTGTTTCGCGGTGAATTGCAGAGTGCCGACCGCGACTACCTCAAAAACGAAGTCAAGCATGGTCGCATCCGCATTCTGCTCGGCACCGACGCCGCGAGCGAAGGGTTAAACCTGCAGGCGCTCGGTACCCTGATCAACCTCGACTTACCCTGGAACCCCACGCGCCTCGAACAGCGCAAAGGGCGCATTCAGCGCATCGGGCAAAAGTACGAGGCCGTGCATATCTATAACATGCGCTACAAAGACTCGGTTGAAGACCGCGTTTACAAAATGCTCTCCGAACGACTGGAGAACATCCGCAAGATGTTCGGTGATCTGCCTGATGTGCTCGAAGACGCGTGGGTTAAAACCGCTCTGAACAAACTCGACGAAGCGCGTATGCAGGTAGATCCCGTTATTAAGGCGCATTCGTTCGATCTGCGCTACAACCAAAGCGCCATTTATCGGGGTACAAAGTGGGAAACCTGTGCGAATGTTCTCAATAATACCGATCGTATCTACAAACTAAAACGTGGCTGGTAATTTTGACAACGCGATAAAAGCCTGTTTGGGCCCCTTTCTTTTTTCGTCGCCTAGAAAGCGACCAAATGCAGCCCTTCTCTCTCCGCAGCCACACGCAGCCGGTCGTCAAGGGTAAGAAACGCAATGCGCGAGGCATCGCCCTGTGAAACGGTAATCGCCGCCGCCAGCTGCAGCGCGTCGGCGGTGCGTAGGTTGTGCGTTCTGAGCAGGCGGCGCGCAGTAACTTTCACACGGTCGCCTGCCTGAACTTCGTGCCACGCTTCGCTCAGGCGCTTCAGCCGACCAAATGCAGAACTCGCGTGACCCGCATGCACGGCCGCGTCGCGCTCGCGGCGGCAAATGGCCGAGACGCATTCGAGCTCGGTCGCCCACCACACCAGCATCTCAGGGTCTTGAGTGTAGAGCTTGAGCATCTGCTGCGACGTGCTCTCGGGCACAATGAGCGGCACTATAGCAGAGCTATCCCAAAAGATCATCGGCCTTCGCGGCGCTCTTCAAGGAGCGCAGCCAGCGCGCCGGTGAGCGGAGTTTCGGGCGGCAGATCGGTGAGTTCGCAGCCCTCAGCTTTCTCGGCTCGGCGAATTATGCCCTGCCGCTCGAGCCCGGCAAGCAGCTCGGCGCCGTGAAAGTGCTGCCGCGGTATTGGCGTCAGCAGCGCCACCGGCACATCGCGATCGGTAATCATGACTGTCTCACCCGCCTTGACCTGGTCGATCAGCGAACTGAAGGCCGCCTTCGAATTGGATATAGTAGACTGATACATATGACTATAATAGTCACTTAAGGTCGGCGCGTCAACCTTTTGTGCCGAAATCTAAAGAGTTGACTGCGCCTTGCCAAGGGTGGATATATATCTGCCACGACTATTCTCATGAAAACAAAACCATTAACGAAACAAGACATAACAGAACTGCGCGACCATGCAATCAAGGCCTCAAACCAGGCGTATGCGCCCTATTCGGGCATTCACGTCGGTGCAGCGCTGCTTGCGAGCGACGGTAATATCTACTTGGGCTGCAATGTCGAGAACGCCTCTTATGGACTCACGATCTGCGCCGAACGTTCGGCTGTCTCAGCGGCAATGCAGGCCATCTCAAGCAAACGCGACCAAATGGTACGCGCAATCTATATTGTGAACAATAAGGTACCTGAGATTCCCCCTTGCGGGGCGTGCCGTCAGGTTCTGTTTGAATTTGGCAAAGGTGGCATCGTCTACTTTGATGGCAAAAAAGGCATGAAGAAGATGCTGATCGATAAAATTTTGCCCCAAGCGTTTAGGCTGTGAGCACCCCTGTCATGCTTCGACTGGCTCAGCATGACAAAGTCTTGTCACCCTGAGCTTGTCGAAGGGTGACGTTGCCAATCAAATGCGCTTCACAATCGCGCTGAATCAAAAAGAAATTTCTTCAACGGCTCCGTAGCCTCTTCAATCTTGCTACCCAGATGAAACATCAGCTCAAAGTGCGACGGGCGCTGCACGATGACGCGTGTCACCGGTGTGGCAGCGGTGCGCTCAAGTTTCGCTGATGCACAGGCGTCTTTAATGTAGGGCAGATCGCGCTCGCTGCAAATCAGCAGCAGCGGATTCTTCGTGGCTTTTACCCATTCAGAGGGTGAAAGTCTCAGCGCATCGGCGTCGGTGATATAGCCTTCGAGCGCGCGCAGCTGCATCGGCGCAATTTTCGTCACGTTTTCTTTGAGCGACCAAATCGGTGAAACCAGCACGATGCTCTTGAATTTTGAGACGTCTGCATCGCCGATGAGCAGCGCACCTGAACCATGCGCCATCATATGAATCTTTTCACCGTCGAAACCAAAACGCTCGCCAAGTTTCGTAACTTCACGCACAAAGGTCGCGAGATTTTTTGACTGCGCGACGAGCGAACGGGCGCGCAGACTTTCGGCCGAATACAAGGGCCTCGTAAAAACTCCCGGGTAGTGCTTCAGCTGCACGATAGCAACTGCATAACCCTGGCGCACACCCAGACCGCCGAGGTATGCATAGTTCTTCTTATTGCCACCCTGTAAAAAGCCACCGTGCATCACGATGAGCAAGGGCCTTTTCGCCTGCCCCGCCGGCGGATAATAAAAATCTGCGGTGACGTCGGCAACCTGCACGTCGCGCGCGATCTGCGCTGAGGGCAAACCCGTAGTTACGGGCTTAAACCGCGCGTACGATGCCTGTTCCCAGATCGAGAAGACGTTATCGAATATAAAGCCGAAGGTGAGCAGCGTGAGAAAGGCGAGGGGTAAAATAATGTAGCGTGATTTCATATCAGTGTGTCCCGGCTGCGTCACCCTTCGACAGGCTCAGGATGACGATTGCCTACTTCCACGCGAAAACAAAATGCGGACGTGCGGCCAAGTCATTACGCAGTTCGGCCCTGACAAACCCGTGACCGAGCGCCCAGTCTGCGACCTGCTGTGAAAACTGCGGGTGCGTTTCGAGTGCCAGAAACCCGCCAGGTGCGAGATTCTCAAATGCGCAGGCGATGAGGCGGCGGTGCAACTGCTCAAAGTTTTCAGCGACGAGCGCGACGCGCGGCTCTTTGTCGCGCACTTCGGCATCGAGCCCGGCGAATTCTTCGGGCAAAACATAAGGGGGATTACTCACAATCACGTTGGCGGGCAGCTTAAGGCGTACTGCGCCGCTCGTAAAATCACCTGCGACAATTTCGCACTGGGTTTCTGTGCCTGCAAGTAATGCGGCGGCATTCTAATTCGCCTCCGCGAGCGCCGGCGCTGAGATATCGATGAGCGCCACGTGTGGCGCTTTGAGCTCGAGAGCAAGCGTCAGGCCGATGCAGCCACTGCCCGCCCCCAGGTCGGCGATATGCATGGTCTCTTTGATTTCTTTCAATACATGCTCGACGAGCTCTTCGGTTTCGGGGCGCGGTATAAGCACGTCTGCAGAAACAGAAAAAGTGCGCCCATAAAAATCTTTCACGCCCAGAATGTGGGCGGTGGGAAATCCTGCTGCTTTTTTCTTCAAGGCTTCACGCAGCGTTTCGAGCTCGATTGGGTTGAGCGGCCGGTCGGGCTGCAGAAACAGGTCGATGCGGCGCAGGTTCAAGAAATGCGCAAAAATCAGCTGCGCTTCGAGCCGGGGCGAGGCCACCAGTTTTTGTGCGAGAAAGGCCTCACCTTTGCGCAGAATTTCGATGAGGGTATTTGACGACAATGTGACATAATTGGCTCAATGGATGCCGGGTAAACGCCGATTGATGAAGAGAAGCCCTGTGCTGTGTCGCATCGCTGCGACCGAACGCCGGGGTGTGCTACGTTATGCGCTTATGCTACCTGATTTCCCTGCTATGGATTTCCATAGCCACCGTTGGCGGCCTTACCGCATCGCAGGGGACGATCTACATACGCAACCTCGCGCACAGCGACCCCGAGATCAAAAAGATGCGCGCCGAGGTCACCGACAACCTGCGGGCAGTCGCCGACGGCTCGCGGCCCGAAATCAAATGGCGCAGGTACCGCCTCACGAACAAAGACACATTTTTCAAGGTAATGGCGCGCACCGTGCTCGACCACGACACGATCTCGAGTGTCAACCGCCTCGCTTCTTTGTGGGATCTTCACTCGGGCGCCGAATGGCTGTTGCCCAACGTGCGCGGTATCGCCGTTTATGGCGAGCGCGAAAAGGTCGCGAAAAAGTTTGGCAGGTCTGAAAACGAAGTGGTGCAGATTCCCGGGCACGAGAATTTTTATTTTGTCACAGGCCTGCACTTCGATGAAACCGAAAAAGAATATTTTAACCTAAAAGCGTTCATTCACCCCGTCGAAGGGCGCATCACCTCGGGCTTCGGCGTGCGCAAAGACCCGTTCACCGAAAAGCATAAATTTCACAAAGGTATCGACATCGCCTGCGGCATCGGCACACGCGTCGTCGCTTCAGCTGAAGGCACCGTCGTCTTCGCCGGCACCAAAAAAGGGTATGGCAAGACGGTGATTCTCGAGCACCGCAATGGCTATCGTACGCTTTATGGTCACCTGAGCAAGATACAGGTGAAGAACGGTGATAAAGTAAAACAAGGTGCGCGGATTGCCCTCTCAGGTATGACCGGTCGCTCAACAGGCCCGCACCTTCACTTCGAAGTCAGAAGGCGCGGCCAACCAGAGCGGCCGAACTTTCATCTCGCCCGCCTTTAGGCCCTCATCAATGTAAACACCGCACGGTGTTTACATTCTCTCACCAAAACACCGCATGGATTGCCCGTGCCGCTCGCCGCATTTCGTACCATCGTTCATGTCGATATGGACGCCTTCTTCACCAGCGTCGAAATTCGCGATCAACCCAAATTGAAAGGTAAGCCCATTGTCGTCGGCGCCGACCCTAAAGGCGGCTCTGGCAGAGGCGTGATCAGCGCGGCGAGCTACGAAGCGCGCAGGTTTGGCGT
>JAKQXK010000328.1 GCA_029561505.1 Spirochaetota bacterium
GATGGCTCTTTCCCACCAACTGTTACGGTGGCCAAATTCATGTGCGATGATGATGCCCGAACCGGACATCACCGCAATCGACAGGCCGAGACCGATCTTCTGCCACAGCGGCAACAGGTCTGATTGTATGAGCCACGCTCCCCACACCAGAATCGCCAGCTGGCAGGGAACCCAAAGTACCGGCATAATCAGAAAAAACCAGTCGCTCTGCAGCGCTGCGACTTCTTCTGCCGGCGGATTGCTGGCGTCGTGCCCGAGAAGCTGGTCGGCGATCGGTATGGCCACAAAGACCATCAGCAGTGAGAAATAATTGAAGCCGATGAAGTAACCGATCACGATCTGCACGGGCATCTGTATCACCAGCAAGAATGCGATTTTCTTGGATCTTTTCATTTTACTCCTGACTGTTTGCTGCGCAGGTAGGCGCGCAACGCCTTCTTGTCGACTTTGCCGATTGGCGTCAGCGGCATGGTTTCAATAAATTCAATGCTGTGCGGCACCTTGTAGGCCGCGAGTTTTTCCCGGCAATAGTGCAGTATGTCACCGGTCAATTCTGCCTCGTCGCGCTCAGAGTATTCCGTAGCCCGTTGCACGACCAATTTGACGAGCTCCGTCGATTGCTGTTTGTCTGGCTCTGCCAGAATTGCGCAGCTGAGCACCGCCGGATGCAGCGCTATAACGGCTTCGACTTCGACCGAATAGACTTTGTAGCCGCCGACATTCACCATGTCTTTGAGGCGGTCGACGATGGTGATGTACCCATCCTGGTCGATGCGCGCTGCGTCGCCGGTAAATAGCCATGTTTTTCCTTGGTGCATCCGCAGCGCGATTTGCGTCTCTGCCGCATTATTCCAATAGCCCGCCATCACCTGTGGCCCCGCGACAATCAGCTGGCCTTCTTCATATGGGCCGAGTTCATGCTCGCCGTCAATGGCGACAATTTTCACTTCGGTATCGGGTAATGCCTGCCCGACTGTGTTCGCCCTCACGCGCCCTGGATAGTTGAGTGAGATTCCCGGCGATGCCTCAGTCATGCCATAACCTTCGAGCACCTGCACGCGCAGCACTGCCTCGAGTTGCTTTTTGAGTGCGTCGCTCATCGGTGCCGCACCAGACATCGCGAATTTGAGCGATGAAAAGTCCAGAGCCCGGAAATCTTGCCTGAGCAGAAGTTTTTCGTAGAGCAGGGGAACGGCAAATATCAGGCTCGGCCGGTATTTCTTGAGCTGGCGCACGATAAAATTCAGATCGCGCGGGTTCGGGACAAGCAGCCATGCGCCTCCGATCACGATAGTATTGAGCGCAGCCGTCAGACCCGCGATGTGGAAAAAAGGTAGAATTGATAATCCCACTTCTTTCCCGATTTCTGGTGCAGTTACGGCGATGGATTGTCTGATATTGCTGAGAAAATTCCCGTGCGTGAGCATCGCTCCTTTGCTCTTGCCGGTCGTACCGCCCGTGTACTGGATCGCAGCAACGTCGCTCGCGAGCCGCGACACTTGCACGTCTGCAGCCGGTTGTTTTGCGCAGAATTCTCTGAACCAGACTTCGCGCCGGTCGACGAAGGTAATTGTCGGAAACGGCAGCTTTTTGAGCAGGCGTGCGAGAAAACGTATCGGGCCGGGCATCAGATCGAGCGGCCGTGTCACAACTACCAGCTTGAGCGCAGGCAGAGAGGGCACAAGCGCCTGTACGTTATTGGCATAGACATCGTCGAAGCTGATCAGCGCACTTGCGCCCAGGTCTTTGAGCTGACTGTGTATTTCATCTGCCGATGCGAGCGGAGAGACGCCCGAAATGATACATCCGGCTTTTAGTGCACCCAGCATAAAAATCAGGTATTGCGGCAGGTTGGGCAGGTTGATCGCCACCCGGTCTCCCGGCTCAATACCGCGTGCCATCAGGGCATGCGCCACGCGGTTGCTGAGCGTATTGTATTCGCGGTAGCTGAACCGGCGATCAATAAACGTGAACGCGGTCTTGTCGCCAAAGTCTCTGAGCGTGGCGTAAAAACTTGCGGGTATCGTTTCCGTAGGTAGGTCCAATGTAACTCCACCCTGGATATCCCATGCATCGTTTCGTAAACTCTGTTTCGCGAATGCCTGCCCTTGGAGTGTCTGCTGGAACCAACCCTCATTTCGATGCAATTTTACAGTCTTTACTGACATAACTGTCAGTTTTTTGCAACCGAAAGGGGGGCCGCGACTCTAAGAGGTAATGAAA
>JAKQXK010000342.1 GCA_029561505.1 Spirochaetota bacterium
TCTCGGGCGGTGGCGTCGTGGGTGCTCGACCTCGACCTCGCGGTGGCCTGGCGACCGCCCGGGCATGCCTTGCGGTGCCGGCCCGTTCGCCATAGAAGGCCCGCAGGTAGCCAGAGATTGCCTCGATGGTTTCAGCCGCGAGGGTCGCGATCGCCCCGGCAAGAACCGGCGTCCCCGTACCGATCTGTGCGCGCAGGTTTGCCATCGGGCAGCCATAAAAAAGACCAGAGCGGTTTTGCCGCTTGATGAGACGCACCCAGGCTGCGATAAATTCTTGTGGGGTCGCCGAACGTTGCATCATCATCTGCAAGAGCGCCAGATGCTTACGCCCATAGCGCGCCAGGTATTCGTGACCCAGTAGCTCTTTTGAGGCGAAATGGTCATAGAAACTCGCCTTTGCTGTTTGCGCTTCTGCGATAATCTGGTTAATACCCGTCGACTCATAACCCTGCGCTTCAAACAGGCGCGCTGCAGTGGCGAGCAACCGTTCTTTAGCGGGCGGCGCGGCTGGGCTTTTTTTCATTGACGGGTTCATCGGGCTTTCTGAACAGACAGACTTGTCTGTATGGCAGACGCCGAGCGTCAAGTCAAAATCAGGCGGAGGTCTCATGGAAACAGAAACAGTCGAACTTAAAGAAATCAGCGGCGCGGCAACCAGCGTCAGCGAAGCCCTCAACACCAGGCACAGCATTCGCCGTTTTGACACGCGCCCGGTTGAGCAGGCAAAACTCGAAGCTCTGTTCAGCACGAGCCTTCGCACCCCGAGCTGGAAAAACTCGCAGCCTTGGCAGGTACACGTGGTAACCGGCGCGAAGCGCGACAGGCTCGCAGGCTTGCTCACCGCAGCCGCGATCGCAGGCAACCTGAAACCCGATATTGCCTGGCCCACGGTTTACCCGGCAGACGCGAAGCGGCGCATGTTCGACCTGGGCATGAAAATTTATGGCGTTGCCGGCATTGACCGAAAAGACAAAGCCGCGCGCGACCAGTTCATGGTCGACAACTTCAAATTTTTCGACGCCCCCGTCGCCGTCTTCATCACGAGCAACTTTGAGCTGAACTATTATGTCGGCATCGACATCGGTTGTTACCTGCAATCGGTGATGCTGCTCGCGCGCGAACACGGCCTCGGCACCTGCCCGCAGGCGGCTCTCTCGGCCGCACCCGAAGTCGTGCGCGCTGAGCTGGGCCTCACCGATGAACAGAAGGTCATTGTGGGCCTAAGTTTAGGGTACCCGCTTGCAGAACCAGACCTGAACCGCTTTCATACACCCCGCGAAGCGCTCGGCGACAAAGTGAAATTCTACGCCTGATGCTGGTCGGCGCATGAGCCGGTGAAACCTCGCTAAGCCAGCAGGCCGGCAGCCTCGCAAACGGTTTGCGCCGAGTCATCATTTCGTCAGATGGCGAAATATATGGATCAGGCAATTTCACCGGGCTCGGCCCCACACAGCCTGAACTACCGGGGGCCTATTGCCGATGCGAGCGCGGCATTTGCCCGCTGGCGCGACCGCATCGAGCAGCTCGACTTTGCCCTTCAACCAATCGTGCATGCCGGCACCGGCGGCCTCTACGGCGTCGAGGCATTGGTGCGGGGTTTTGAGCGCCTGAGCTTTGATTCACCCAAAGACCTGTTCGATGCAGCCTTTCGCGACCATACACTCTTTTTTGCGGATATCAGATTGCGAGAACTGGCGATCGCCAAGTTCAAGAGCCTGCCCTTTCACCCAAAACTTGTGCTGTTCTACAATTACGACCCGCGCATTCTCGAGATGCCCGATTACCGACCGGGAGTCACCGAAAGGCTCATGACAAATTTCGATCTGAGCTGCGACCAGATCTGTTTTGAAATCAACGAGAAATATGAAATCAGTTCAAACGCGACGCTGAACGCATTCGTGAAGAACCTTCAGGCCCGCGGCATCAAAATCGCGCTCGACGATTTTGGCGCCGGCTATGCGGGGTTCGAACTGTTTTACCATTCAGAGCCTAACGTACTGAAGTTTGACCGTTTCTTAATTTCCAATATTGAATCTGATGCGCGTAAGCGTAACCTGTGCTCGCATATCGTCAATCTCTGCAAAGTTCAGGGTGTCACCACGATCGCCGAAGGCGTCGAAACCGAAGCAGAACTGCTTGTCTGCCGCCGCATGGGCTTCGACCTTATTCAGGGCTACCTGATTGAACGACCGCAGACCGACATTTATAAGATTCGTGAAAGTTACGCCGATACGATCAAGAAACAAGACGTGATTCAGCAGCGACAAGAAGAAGACGCCGAACTTCTGAAGCGCAGCATTCTGCGCATCGAACCGATTGAGGTGACAGCAGACGTGCGAAACCTGCTCGATAAATTTCATGATCAGGTCGCCTACAACTTTTTGCCGGTCATAGATTCGAATCGTTATCCACTTGGCATTATACATGAACGCGATCTGAAGAAATATATTTATTCGCCCTTTGGTCGCGAGTTGCTGGCGAACAAGTCAGTGACGCACGGCCTCAGGTCGTTTATTTCACGAAACCCGGTGACAGACATTGGCACTGCGCAAGATAAGATTCTTGAGATTTTTATCAACAACCCAGAAAGCGAAGGTGTCATTTTCGTTAAGGACATGCAATACTTTGGTTTTTTGAATGCTAAATCTCTGCTGAGCGTGATCAATGAAAAGCAGATCGCAGCGGCGAGAGACACGAATCCGCTGAGTGGCCTGCCCGGCAATCGCCTGATTCATGCGTTTACCGATAACCTGCTCAACGAGCCGGCCAGCCATGGCTTTCTCGCCTACCTGGATTTCGATCATTTCAAACCGTTCAATGACCATTTTGGTTTCAGGCAAGGTGATCGCGCCATCAGTATGTTTGCCCGAATTCTGAGAGAAGTGGTGCCCGCTGAAATTTTTGTCGGGCACATCGGGGGTGATGATTTTTTTCTGGGTTTGAACGCCTCGCTGCACCACCAGTTTGGTCTCGCCGAAATCGCCGACAGTGTGAGGCAGCACTTCGAGACCGAACTGATGCCGTTTTTCACTCCCGACGAACGGGCAAAAAAGACTTACGCAACAGTCGATCGGGCGGGCAACCCTGTCGAACTACCGCTTCTGTCGGTCAGCGCGGCAATCATCGAATTGACGCCAGGCCGAAAGAAAATCGATGCAGATGCGCTCTCGTTGCTGCTGGCACAGACCAAAAAGCGGGCCAAACTCAGCGCCAGCCGCATAGCCTCAGCGACGGTCGAAAGTTAAAAAATCAGCGCTCGAGGTGCTCGCGCAATTTCTTCAGAGTCTCGAACGGCAGATGCGCGACCATACCTGCAGCCGCCCAGCCCGGTAGGCTGCCGCCGGGCTCAGAATGCATCGAATAGATAACTTCTGTGCGATTTGGCGCCAGCTCGCGAAACCGCCAGTAACCTTTGAGCTTTGCGATGCGCACCTTACCCGGTGTCGGCGGCATCGCGTCGGGCGCGGCCGCAAGCCAGATGAGCACAGTCGCGGGCTTTATCGTCTTTTGGTAAGTGTAGCGCACGACTGCCTCACGCTCTGAAATGGGCCATGGCGTCGCCTGCAACGAATAGACGATGCCGCTTGAGGCAGAAAGTTCAGCGATGCGCCGCGATTCTTTGCAGTCTTTCATCCATTTTTTGTAACCAGCAAAATCTTGCATCACCGCAAGAGATTTTTGCAGATTTGCATTCACGGTCATAGTCGCGCGGAATTCTTTGTAATCTGAACCCAGAACCTTGCGTGTCTCGATAACCACGCCGTGCTTGTCGAGCGTGCGCGCCCATGGTTCGTCGGCAAAGACCGCAGTCGAACTAGCGAAAAGAAGCAGAACTTGAGAGATCCTCAATAGCATCGAGCCGTATATTATTCTATATTTAGCCAATCAACTAATTATTGACAGCGCGATACAGCTGGCCCGACTGCCTTGCATATGGGGCGAATACAAAAATGAAGGCGACAATCGAAACAAAGCCCAGACACACTCGCATTGCACTGTCGGGTGAAATTGACCTCTACAACGCAAGCGAGCTCAAGTCGCTGATGCTGGGCCGAATCGAAGGGGGAGACAGAAATTTCATCGTGCACCTTGCACAGGTTGCCTATATCGACTCAACCGGCATCGGCGCGTTGCTCGGCATTCTCGGCGACCTGAAAAAAAAGAACGGCAGTCTTAAACTCGCCGAACTTAGCCCGGGCGTGAACAAAGTTTTTCAACTCACGCGGCTCACGAGTTTTTTCGAAATTTACGAAACCGAACAGGCTGCTGCCGAGGCTCTCGACGGTGATTAACTATGAAGCTTCCTTTTGAAAAAGGCTTGTAGAAGCACATGCGACATAATAATGTGACATAATATGCTCGAGTACGCCCTACCGGTAGCGGCATCGGTGTTCTTCACCCTGTTTCTTCGCCGGCTCGACAAATCGAACGTCAATCTCAAGAAAATCAAAGCAATAGCTGAGCGGGCAGAGCGCGAGCTCGCCGAAATGACGCTGAAGAAAAAAGAAGAACTGAAAGATGCAACGGTGCGTTTTGATTCGCTGCTGATTAATGCTGACAAATACCTGGGCGCACTCGGCGAAAAACTCGAACAGGCGCGGGCCGACCTGACCTCTGTTGAGACAACCCGCCAGAGCTTGCGCGTTATGGATACCGAGCTGCAGTCGCTCGACAACACCACTCGCTCGGTAAAAGACCAGCTGAAATTCATCAACGATTCGCTTGAAAAAATTGACCAGCAGCAGAAAAAGATCAAAAAGCTGCAAGACCACGTGAAGCAGGTCGACGACGAAGCGGCGAACATGATCGACGCATTTCAGGCTGCCCTCAAAGACAAGTCTGGCGAAATTCTCGCGGTGCTCGAAAAGAAATTTGAAGAGATCACCAACGAAACGCTGCGCATGCAGGGTGAGCTGCGCGATGACCTGATGGCGCGCCACGTCGACCTTAAAGGTGAAGTTGAGCACAGCTACGAGCAGCTCGAAATCGACCTGAAGAAGAGCGCGCAAGACCTGACACTCAATATCGAGAACCGTATCAACGCGCAGATTCAGGCTGTCACAGACCTGCAAGAACGCATTTTTTCTGCAGAGAAAAACCTCGAAGTCACAGTGCCCGACATGATTCGGGACATTAAGAACGACCTGCTGCGCGATATGCATGAGCAGGCGCAGAAACTCGAAACGCTGAAGCTGACCCTGAGCGGCACCGAAGACACGATGCGCAAGAAGCTGCATGTCTTTCGCGAAGAACTTGAGCAACAGCGTTCGCTGCTGTTTCACGAGATCGCGGGCGAGGCAGAACGCATTCGCGACCAGATATCTAATCTCGATCTGGATGCGCTGGCCAAAAAAGACGAGATCATAAAATCTGCGCGCAGCGAAGCGCAGAAGATTCAGAAGAATATTGAAGAATTTAACGACCAGTATGCGCGCGCGCGTGAAACGCTGTTTCAAGAGGCATCGCGCCGTGAAAGCGAACTTTCGCACAAACTTGACGAGATTGAAGACCTGAACAAAAGCATTTCGAGCACCCTTTCGACAACGCGTACACGCGGTCTCGAAGAGATGCAAAACGAACTGCACAAGGCGTTGGGCGAAATCAAGACAGCATCTCGCGAGCTCTTTAGCGACATCGAAGACGAGATTCTGCGCGAGTCAGGTATGCTGCGCGAGAAGCTGAGTTCGGTGCAGGCAGAAGTTACACAAATTGTGCAACAGACAGAAGAGCGCTGTGAGAACCTCGAAACTAAGGTTGCAGATATTTCACAGAACACCGAAAAAGAATTCGCGAACTATCTGAAAGAACTCAAGAAAGCGGCCGAGAAGGGCCTCAATGACTACCGCGAAGAGCTCGGCGAACGCGAACGACAGTTTATGCAGAGCCTCACGAGCCTTGATAAGAATCTGCGCGACAAGATTGCCGACGCAGACCGCCACTTTGAAAGCGCGCAGGCCCGTCTTGAAGAGATTGTAAAAGATGCCCGCAACGCTTTGCACAAGAACACTCTCGAAATCGAGAAGAACCGCGCAGAACTGATGCGCGACATGGACGCCGAGCTCGAAGATCGTCTCGGCCATGCGAAACATTTCATCGAAGAAGCGCAGGAAAAATCGGCAAATTCATTTGCCGACTCATTGCAGAAATTCAGAACCCGCATCGAAGAGAAAGAGAACGAATTCAGCTCAAAAATTGAGCTCAATATCGCGCGCTTTTTCGACATGAAGAAGAGCCTCGAATCATCACAAGAGAGCCTGATTGAAAATCTGCAGAGTGAAAAGCGCCGCATCGAAAACGAAATGCGCCAGACAAACGACCAGCAGCTCAAACTTTTTGACAGCGAGCTGAATGAGCGCGAAAACCGCCATAAACAACAGTTGCAGAATCTCTCAGCTGATTCGGTGAGTGACTTTAAAGGCAAAGTCGGCGAACTGATGGATCGCCTGATGGAGATGAAGTCAGACACAACTTCTACCTTTCGCGAGTTTCAAGAGAACCAGCAAGAGGTCTACGCGGCAATTGTCGAAGAGACACGCTCTACTGGACAAGAGATACGCGATCTCAAAGAGGCGCTGCGTGAACTGAAGGCCGAGGGTCTTAGCATCGAAAAGAGCAAACAATCGGCCGAGAGCATGCGCACGCTCGTGCGAGAACTCTCGCAGAAGATTGAGCAGGCAGAAAGCAAGAATCAGGTGCTCGGTGAAGTTTACCAGCGCGTAGAAGAACTCAAAGAAATGCGCACAAAGCTCGAAACCGAGCTTTTGATGCTGAAAGAAAAGCGCGACAAAGTTGATCGGCTCGAAGAGAGTATCAACTTCGTACTCTCGATGCAGAATGAAATCGAAGGCAAATCGGTGCAGCTCAGAAAGCTGCAGACGAACCTCGACGAGTTCTCAGCTCACTATGCCAAGCTCGATGAAGAGCGCCGCAAGGCCGATGTATTGATGCAGAACCTGATCGACGAAAACCGCCTGATTCAGAAGACCATCGACAAAATTGAGGCGCAAGATAAACATATCGATTCGCTCAATGAAGGCATCGCGCAGCTGAACGGTTTCTTTCAGCGTGTTGAGCAACGTTCGCACCTGCTGAAAGACCAGCTTGACACGATCACCG
Organism: Spirochaetota bacterium; assembly: GCA_029561505.1. Classification (GTDB taxonomy): domain Bacteria; phylum Spirochaetota; class Leptospiria; order Turneriellales; family Turneriellaceae; genus Turneriella. Next base: position 7,117 of record JAKQXK010000342.1, read on the forward strand.
ACCAGATGGTGGGCTTGCACAAGAACGAACAAGAGCTGCAGTCGATTCAGGGCCGGTTCATGGAAATTGAAGACCTGATGACCGACATAGAGAAAAAGAAAACGCAGATTATTGCTTTCAACAAACAGTTCGAAGAGCTGCGCAAGGCAATGTCGACGAGTGTACAGCAGATCGAGCGCATCGAACAGAACGCCGAATCGAAGGTACGCCAGTTGTCAGAGTTCATGAAGGCACTCGACGAAGAATCGACGAACAAGGTGACGATCACCAAAACGCTTTCGCCCGCAGGTGTGGGCGACAAAAAAGACATGGTACGCAAACTGTCAAATTTCGGCTGGACAGCCGAAGAAATTTCGCAGCGCGTGAATCTCGACATCAACACGATCGAGACGATTCTGTCACTGCCCGGATAATTTCGGCCGCTGCCCGGTAACTCGGGCGCTCGAAGTGACAGGCCAGCAATACTATGATCTCTCTCGCTGAAACAGCATTATTTTCACCGGAGCAACTCAAGGTTCTTAGCCGCCTCAAGGTGAAAGACGTACGCGATCTTTTTTATTATCTGCCGAGAAAGTATATCGATCGTACGCAGAAGCTTGATTTGCGCAGCTCACGGGCAGGCGATCATGTAACCGTCGTCGGCCAAATTATGCACGCAGAGATGAAATTTGCGGGCAGACGCCGATTTACGATCAAGATTGAAGCGAACGGCTTTATTGTCTACGCAACGTTCTTTAATGCTGGGCCATACCTGCAGAAAGTGTTACAGGTGGGCATGCAGGTTGCCTGCTGGGGTAAACTAGAAATCTATGGCGGTCGCATGAGCTTCATGCACCCCGAATGGGAGGTAATGACCGAAGATAGTGACTCGGGCACTACAGTGCATACAGGACGCATCGTGCCAATTTACCGCATCACTGAAGCCATGCGCGTAACCTATCTGACGGTGAAGTCACTGCGCCAGAAAATCGAAGCCTGCCTGCAAAAGTACGAAAAGCGCATTCACGATTATATATCGCCCGCAACGCTCAAAGGCTGGCAAATGCCGGGCGTCGCCGAGGCTTTGCATAAAATCCATTTTCCCGAGACGATCGAAGAGACCGAATATGCGCGTCGGCGCATGGCGTTCGACGAGCTGATGCTCTTTTCGGTCTTGAATGAAGAAAAAAAAGCGGCGATTCGCCGCATTGAAAAGGCGCATCGAATCGAGATCAACCCGGCTCTTAAAAAAGAAATTGCGACCCTTGAAAAGGCGCTGCCCTTTGAACTCACCGGCGACCAAAAAAAGGCGATTCAAGGCCTCATGAAAAATTCAGCGGCCGCATATCCAGTCAACCACCTGCTGATGGGCGACGTCGGCAGCGGCAAAACTTTGGTGGCTCTGATTCTGGCGCTCGTCTATATGCGGCACGGCTTGCAGGTCGCCTACCTGGCACCGACTGAAATTCTGGCGCGCCAGCACTACCAAACATTTCTAAACATCTTGCCAGGCGGGTCGTTTGAGGGCGTAGAACTCGTCATCGGCAAAGACGCAGCGAAAGAGCGTCGGGCGAAACTCGACCGCCTTGCCCGGGGTGATTCGAAACTTGCGATCGGCACGCACGCGCTCATTCAAGACGATGTCAACTTTCAGAATCTCGCGCTCATTATCATCGATGAACAGCACCGGTTTGGTGTTGAACAACGCGAGAAGCTGCGCGCGAAGGGCATTACTCCCGATCTGCTGTCGATGACTGCGACGCCGATACCGCGCACGCTGACGCTCGCGTATTATGGCGATCTCGAACCTTTCTACCTCAAAGAAAAGCCGAAAGACCGGCTCAAAATCGACACGCGCCTTTTCGCCGAAAGCGACCTCGACCGCATCTACAAAGCGGTGCGCAAATATGTCGGCGAGGGCAGACAGGTCTATATCATTTATCCCGTTATCGAAGAGAGTGAAAATTCAGACATGGCTTCGCTCGTCAGCGAATACGCGACGCTTGAACGCGAAGTGTTTCCCGACCTGCGCCTCGGCCTCTTGCACGGTCGCCTCAGCGGCGATGAAAAAGAGCGCGCCATGCAGAAATTCAAAGAGGGATTAATTCAGGTTCTGGTGGCGACAACCGTGGTTGAAGTCGGCATCGATGTACCGAATGCAAATGTCATCGTCATCAGAAACCCCGACCGCTTTGGGCTCTCGCAGCTTCACCAGCTGCGCGGGCGGGTAGGCCGCGGTGAACACCAGAGTTTCTGCATTCTGGTGGCCCCCGATCGCCTCACTTCAGAAGGCCAGCAACGGCTCGATGCGCTCGTGCGCACCGACGACGGCTTCGAACTGGCGCAGACCGACTTTCAGCTGCGCGGCGCCGGCGAAATGACGGGCCTTAAACAATCGGGCGCGTCAGAATTTCATGTCGCCGATCTGCGCATTCACGGCGACCTGCTCGAAAGGGCTGTTGAGTACCTGCAGGGCCACCCCGAAGTGCAGGCGCAGTTCGGTTCGATGAAGAATATTCAGCAAGCGCTGGAAAAGGGCCTGGTGCTGTTTGGCAACTAAGAGCCCTTAGCCGCCAGCAGCTCAGCAACCTGTTTTTTCAGCTCTTTAAACTCTTTCGCCATATCGCCCAGCTTCTGGTACGCGGCAAAATTCTTCACGTATTCGCGCATCGGCTGCGACGGTGACTGCGCATACATACCTTTTTCGGTGATGTCGGCAATCACACCAGCCCGGTGAACCAAAACCACGTCGTCGCAGATCGATACGTGGTCTTTCACCATCGCGTCGCCGCTCGCAATCACGCGCTTACCGGTTTTCGATGAGCCGGCCATTTTCCAGCCGGTGAGCAGAATCGAGTTTTCGCCGATATCGCAGTTGTGCGCGGTATGGCAGATATTGTCGCAGATCACATTGTCACGAAAGCGGGTAGAGGTAAACGTCGCCCTATCAATCGCGTTCAGCGCTCCGATCGTGACGTCGTCGCCGATGACTACATTGCCCGTCTGCGGAATGCGATAATGGTGAAAATTCTCATCTTGTGAATAGCCAAAACCTTCTGAACCAATAACGCTATGTGGCAGAATGAGGCAGTTCTTGCCGATCTGGCACTGAAAGCCAATAATACTGCTGTGCTGTATCACCGTGCCGTCGCCGATCACGGCTTCAAATTCGATAACCACGTGCGATTGCAGCACGACACCCTTACCGATGACCGCATTCTTTTCAATCACCGTGTAGGGGCCGATCTTCGCATCATCGGGTATCTTGACCGATTCATGAATGACGGCCGTCGGGTGAATGCGCTCAAAACCGCTTTCGGTGTAGTCGCGGTCGGTATATTTTTGGCGCATGAGCGCGTATGAAACGCCCGGGTTTTCGCTCGCAATAATTGCTGTTTCAGCCTGTGGCCCGAGTTTCGCGGCTTCGGCCGCCGCAATCACCATCGCGGCCGGCTTTAACGCGAGCACTTCTTTGATTTTCTTCGCGTCGGTCACAAAGACCAGATCGCCAGGTTTACAATCTTCGGTGCCAGCGATTGCCTTTACGCTGATGTTTTCACCGCTCACAACTTGCGTCAAACGGTAACCTTCTTTGCATTCGCCGGCAATCTCGCCGACAGTCTTATTGATCGTGGTTTTCATTCGCCACTCTCACGAGGCGAGAGATCGGGTATATTCCAAAGTGTTCGACGCCCTGTGTCGATGGCCTATGATGCCGCAATGGCCAAAGAAGAGGCAATCTCAGTAAACGGAATCATCAAGAAGGCTTTGCCCAACGCCATGTTTCTTGTAGAACTCGAAAACGGTCACGAAATTCTCGGTCACATTTCGGGCAAGATGCGCAAGCATTACATTCGCATCAACCCCGGCGACAAGGTCTCGATTGAACTTTCACCCTACGACCTGACACGCGGCCGCATCACATATAGAGTCGCCTAAGAAACCGGCAAGTTCGCTTGCGAACCGACCCTGTGGCATAAACCTTTAACTATTGCACAGACTTCAGCCAATCGGCGTACTGCCGGGCATAGTCGCTGCTGTTACCTGCCCCCATAAAAACTGCGGCAGTTTTCGCGGTGCCGAACTGCGCGCGCGTACTTGAAAAATCCTCACTGCTGGCGATGTGCACGAAAGGCGGATTGCGAAACCTCATGAACAATTTTTCTGTTTCAGGAAACTCGCTCGCCTTGTCACCCGAGGCGAAGATCGGCAGCGAATACAGGCTGTGCTGGTTCGCGTAAGGCAAGAACGCGGCCGCAAACTCTTCATGAAAATGGTTGAAACGGCTTAGGCGGTGCGGCTCCCAGAAAATGAGAAGCTTTTCATATTCGCCCGCGAGCGCCGCGAGTGTAACCTGCACCTCATGCGGGTGGTGCGCGTAGTCGTCGATGACCGTTAGGTTCAGACGCGGATACTCGGCAAGCTTCTGCATACGCCGGTTGACGCCGGTAAATTTTTCGAGCGTCTCACCCAAAACCTTATCGCTGATCTGCAACGACTGCGCGAGCTGCGCGACGAGCGTGGCGTTCATGAGATTGTGGGCCCCGGCGAGGCCAACCTTCCATTTTGTTTGCGCGAAACTGACGCTGCGGTTTGCTGCATCAACGGCGGTATCTGCCCAGATTTGGCGGTCATTGTCTTTGAGAAGATTCACAAATTCGCCTTCGCACTCTTTTGAAACATGCGCCCAACCGCCGCGCGCAAGCGAAGCCTTGATAAAGCTGCGAAAATCAGCCTTTAGACTGTCTAAACTCGCGTGCACGTCGGTGTGGTCGAGGTCAATATTTGTGACGAGCGCGACATCTGTTTCGATGTTCAGAAAACTGCGGTCAGATTCATCGGCTTCGATGACGAGCAGCGGCTTACCCTGAATTGTGCCATTGCCTTCGCGGTAGTTTGAGTTCCACTGTGGTACGGTGCCGCCAATGAGCGCGGTCGGGTCAAAGCCTGCCCGCTCGAAAAGCTGAGCCACCCAGGCGCTCGTCGTCGTCTTGCCATGGCAACCGGCCACGGCGACGGTAAAATAGTTCTGGGTGATGTGTTGCAGCAGCGCGTGGCGCGAGGCGCAAACAAACCCACTGCGTTCGGCGTGCGCGCGCTCGGGGTCTTCGGGTTTGATCGCGCTCGAATAAAAAACTTGCGCACCGGGCCTGATGCGTTCTGGTTGCGAACCCACCCAGGTGGTGATTCCCTTTTCTCGCAGCTTTTGCAGATAAGGCGAATCGCTTTTGTCTGATGCCGTCACGCTCGCGCCCGTGCGCGCGAGCAACAGCGCGAGCCCGCTCATACCGACGCCGCCCGCGCCGATGATGTGTACAACTTCCCCTAATTGCTTAGTTGAAAGTGCATCGGGGGTTGGGGTTACTGCCATGAATCGAGAACGCAACCATAACGGTCGCCTGTATAACGCGCTGTCGTGGTAACAAACAGGCCTTTAACCGTTACGGTGCGCTTCTCTTTGTCGAGCTCAAAGCTCTGAATCGGCACCCACTGGCGGGCAAAGTTGTGGCATTGATCTACTGTGCCTTCGGTCACAAAATAGCATGAACAAAATTCTTTGCTATAGAAAGACGAAATGATACTGGGAAAAGCGGCCGTGTGCCTGAAGTTAACGAGCAAGAACACAACACCAGCAAACACCCCCAGACCCAATAATTGCAGCAGCCGCTTCAATATTTTGCGCATCATGGTGTTTTCTCCAGAATATTTTTCAGCAAACCCAGGTATCGGTTTTTATCGAAACTGCCATCGCGGTCGTCGCCGAGCCGCACGGCGATCAGGTCGAGCGAGGGTATCACATAGAGCGACTGCCCCCAGTGCCCGAGGGCGGCAAACGTGTCTGCTGGGGCGTCGGGCCATGGCGGTTTCTGCCCGCGCTCGGGAATGCCAACGTTTATGTACCACTGCGCCCCCGGGTTATCTTTCGCATCTTCGGGGATTAACTGTGTCGTATAGTAGGCGGGCGCCATCGTGGTTGTATACCGTACCCACTTTTCAGGTAACAGGCGCTTTCCCTGCCAGACGCCATCGTGCAGGTAAAGATAGCCAAAGCGTGCGAGGTCGCGCGCCGTCGTGTAGAGATATGAAGACCCGACCGGGGTCGCAGACCCATCGCGTTCGAAAGTGGTGAAACGCATGCCTATGGTTTTGAACAGCCGGTTGAAAATCAGGTCTTCGTATTTATCCTGGTAGACGTTCTTGAGCATCGCCATAAGAATATTGGTGGTGCCGCTCGAATAGTACCAGTGGGTACCCGGTGTGTGAGCCAGATCTTGAGCGGCGGCAAAAGCCGCCATG
>JAKQXK010000343.1 GCA_029561505.1 Spirochaetota bacterium
GCGCAGGTTGTCTTCGAGCACCATGTATTTGCCGTCTTCGCCGCGAATCAGGTCGGTACCCGAGATGTTGGTAAATATACCTTTTGCCGGCTTCACGTCGTTGCACTGCGGCAGATAACCTGGGCTCGATTCGATGACTTCGCGCGCAATAATCTTGTCTTTGATAATCTGCTGCTTGCCATAGATGTCGTTCAGAAAGGCGTTCAGCGCGAGCGTACGCTGCACGAGGCCACCCTCGAGCGCAGCCCATTCATCGCTGCGTATAATGCGCGGTATAATATCGAATGGCAGAATGCGGTCTTCAGCGCCCTGCTCGCCGTAGAGCGTGAACGTGATACCCGATGAAAAGAGTGCCTTCTCGGCGCGCGTCTTGCGCCTGACAAGCTCAGGTACCCCGAGCGTCTGCAGGCGCGAACCCAGACTTTCGTACTGTGGCCTTACCCCGCCGTCTTTTGTGACCATCTCATCGAATGCCTTCACCGGGCTGTAGCGTTCCATCAGCATGTTTCCACCTTGAGCAATGCTCGCAGTAGATCAGCAAAATTCATGCCAACAGAAAAACTGAGCGAATGTCCATAGAGTCGCGGCGCTAGTTCATCGCGGTTCGCGATTCTTTAGACATTCGCTTAACCAATTCGATGTACATCCACCTCGACCTTGAGGGTGTGTTTGCCACCGCCGAACAGAATACCCTTAAGCGGCGAGACATCGCCGAAGTCTCGGCCGCGCGCGGTCACGATGAATTCTTCGCTGATGGCTTTGCCGTTTGTCGGGTCGAAGTCAAACCAACCCTGGCCGGGTACATATACCGCGAACCATGCATGGCTCGCATCGCTGCCGCGCAGCTTCGGCTTATCTTTCGGCGGAAAAGTTTCGATATAACCGCTGGTGTACTTGGCGGCGAGGCCAATCGAACGCAGCGCAGCGATGCAGAGGTGCGCGAAGTCCTGACAGACGCCGGTACGCTTCTGGTAAACCTCGGTGAGCGGCGTGAGAATATTCGTCGATTTTTGCTGGTACTTAAATTCGCTATAGATGCGGCGCGTGAGTTCGAGAGCGGCAGTCAGCACAGGTTTTTGCGGCGTAAAAGTTTCTTGCGCGAAAGCTGCGAACAGGTCAGACACCGGCACAAATGGCGAAGGCAAAACGAATTCGCGCGCACGAATATCGGGTTCTGACTGCGCATCTTTGAGCGCCGCGACGGCGGTTTCCCAGGGCGGTGAAAAAACATTTTCAACCGGGGTAAGCGGCGCTGTCACGACATGCGTTTTGCCGATTACCTCGAGTGATTTATGCGCGTCTTCGACAGAAAAATAGTAATAGCGGTTGCCGAAATAGTCCTGGTGCTGGTTCAGAATCGTAGGCAGCGGGTTTACAAAAACAGCGGAGCTCTTGCAGGTTTGGCGGTTGTCGCTCTGCGGCGTCAGGTATGCAATGTTCTGGCAATGCCCGACTTTTTCGCTATAGTTATAGAGAGTCGTGTGCGTCACCTCGTACTCAGCCATTCATTTCTCCGATGCGTACCTGTTCTTCTACGTAGGTAAAATAGGTTTCGGTGATGCTAGTATGCAGCTCTTCAAGGCCCGCTGAGAGCGTGTCGAGCCAGGGGGCGAGGCGCTCGTTTGCATTCTCTGCAGAGAATATCTCGCGAATATCGGTCACCCGGTATGCGGTGTAGAGCTTCAGCGCCGCTTTTTCAGTCGCAGGCCTTGACCCTTCGCTGCGCGCAGGCAGCATCGGCACCGCGTCGCGAATGCGCGCCAGCTGATAACCCAGCGAGCGCGGGTTGGTTTCGTCATAGAGCAGAATATCGAGCACCGAATCCGTTTCGATGCGGTGGCGGTAGCGACGCGTGTAGGTGATGCGAATATCGTTGATGTTGAGCAGGTTCTCGACCATAAACTTGTCATAAAGATTGCCGAGAACGAGATAGGCTTTCAGAACGCGCAGCGAAAATGTCGCGCGTTCGATGCGTCTGCCGAGTTCGAGAAAGTGCCAGCCAACCTCGCGGCTCATGTTTTCTTGTGAAAGGCCTGAAATAGAAGAAAGATAGATCACGACGTCAAAGAGGTGCGCGTGTTGCACCGAAAGTACCATCGAAGCGTATGGCGTCGCTTCAAGCTGCGAGATGACGCGGCGCATGTCGTCTGACAGGCTTTCGCGCAGGTTGCGCGACGCGCGTATCAGCGACAGAATATTGTAGCGCACGCTGCCGCGTGTCGAGCTGTCGTAGATGAGTCGGCCCAGCTCTTTTTCAGGGTGCTGCAGCAGATCGGCGGCATCGTCGCCCAAAAACCCCGGATATTCGGCGGTCACATGCGTGACCATCTTTAACAGCTTCGCAATATCTTCTGCGCCCGCGCTGTCTTCGATCTGCGTGATGCAGGCAATGACGTTCTTGAGCAGGCGCGACAGATTTTCAGCGCGCTCGGCATAACGCGCCATCCAGAAAATATTGTCGGCGATGCGGCTCGGCACCCCGCCAGATGATTTACGAGAGATGCGCGTCTCTGCTGCATTCTGTTTTAGCAGCGACACATCTTTCTGCGGCTCAGATGCAAGAATCCAGATGTCTTTGCTGCCGGCGCCGCTCTGGTTCGTGACGATGAGTTCGTCTGTGCGCGTCGACACGCGTGCGAGGCCACCCGGCATTACCTGATAACCCGATTCAGTGGCGACCTGAAACGTGCGTATCACGCACTTGCCCGCAACCATGCGGTTGTTCTGGTCGAGCACCGGTATCGAAGAGCCTGGAACAATTTCCTGAGCGATGTAGTTTTCACCCTGCCCCTGAATGCGTGCCGTCAGCTCTGCAAGCCCCTGCTGGTCGAGTTGAGCCGGGTAAATATGCCGCGTGTTTCCGGTGCGCGCACTCGGCTTCACGACATAACGCGTCAGATTCTGCATGACGACGCCACGGTGCTGCTCATCGCCAAGATAATACGTTTCAGTATTCGGCAAGATCAGCTCTTCGCCAAAATAAAACTTGCAGAGTGCGGGAAAGTACGCCATCAGCGAGCGGTTTTCGAGCACCGCCGAACCAAGGGGATTCACCACCGACACGTTGCCTGACCGCACAGCTTCAATGAGCCCAGGCACGCCCAGCAGCGAATCGCCTTTTAACTCTAACGGATCTAAAAACAAATCGTCGGTTCGGCGAAATATAACATCAACCTGCTGGTGGCCTTCAACCGTTTTAATGAAAACGCGGTTGTTTCTAACGGTGAGGTCAGTTGCCTGCGCGAGCGTATAGCCGAGATAACCCGCGAGATAAACGTGCTCAAAATACGTTTCGTTTTCAGGCCCCGGTGTCAGCAGAACAACAACGGGCTCGTTGTTCGGGCTGTTGCGCACCAGCGTCGCCAGAGTTTTTCTGAGCGATCTGAAGAAGATCGCCACGCGGTGCACTTCGCTGTCGCGGTAAAGACTCGGAAAAACGCGCGAGAGCACAATGCGGTTTTCGAGTGAATAGCCCGTGCCCGAAGGTGCCTGCGCGCGATCGCCGATCACGACAAACGTGCCGTCTGCCCGGCGCGCGAGGTCGCTTGAAAAGAACAGCAGCTC
>JAKQXK010000347.1 GCA_029561505.1 Spirochaetota bacterium
GGCATCATGGCCTCTAAGAAGAAGCCAATCGATTCGAAGCCCGTTGACATCGGCGCCGAGACCAAAATCGAAGTGCTCGGTTTCGAACCACCACCGGCGCGCCCGGCGGGCCGCACCATCGACGGCGCCGACGCAGCAGCAAAAGCGAAAGAACTCGTGAAGTCTCTGCGCGAAGAAATTAAAGCGATCTAAGCATCGATTCTAAAAGGAGAATATAATGGCAAAAATACTCGCAGTAGGTGAAATCGCAGGCGGAGTCTTAAGAAAAGCTTCGCGCGAGACGACGAGCGTCGGCAAGAAGCTGGGTTCAGTCTCGACAGTTCTTATTGGTTCAGGCGCGGCAGCTGGGGCAGCAGAAGTTGCCAAGCACGGCGCAGACACCGTTTACGTAGGTGAAATCGCCACGTACAATGGCGAAGCATACGCTAAGGCGATTGCCGATCTCGTGAAGGGCAAAGGTTACGAAGTTGTGATACTTCCCCATTCATGGATAGGCCGCGACATTTCATCGCGCATCGCGACGCTTCTGAATACAGGTGTCATTTCTGACGCGACCGACATCAGCATGGATGGCGACCGCGTAAAAATTCGCAAACCTGTTTATTCGGGCAAAGCGTTCGTATCGCTGAAAGTGAAGGCGTCACCGCAGGTTGTGACAATTCGCCCCAACGCACACCCGATCGCCGAAAGCGCGGGCGCAGGCACGGTTGAAAACATCACCGTCGATGCGGGCGCATCGAAGGCGAAGCAGGTGAAGTTTGAAGCGAAGAGCGGTTCACGCGTGTCGCTCACTGAAGCTGATATCGTTGTTTCAGGCGGCCGTGGCATTAAGGGCCCTGAAAACTTTCCTCTTATCGAACAACTGGCTGATATTCTCGGTGCAGGTGTCGGTGCAACCCGCGCCGTGGTCGATGCCGGCTGGTGTGACCACACGCTGCAAATCGGCCAAACCGGTCAGACTGTTTCGCCAAAACTCTACATCGCAGTCGGTATTTCGGGAGCAATTCAGCACATGGCTGGTATGGGCTCATCGAAATACATCGTCGCGATCAACAAAGACGCCGATGCGCCGATTTTCAAGGTTTCGACTTACGGAATCGTCGATGATCTGTTCAACGTGTTACCACCGTTGAAAGAAGAATTGAAGGCGGCACTGGGCAAATAATGAATTCGCACCAACGAGCGCGGGCTCAGCCCGCGATCGTTGGTGCCATATCTCAAGGAGAAAATTATGGCAAAAAAAATGAAGTTTGATCGCGATGGCGATCGTATAGTTATCGCTGGTGCAGTCAGAACTCCGGTGGGCCAGGCTGGCTCAACGCTTTCAGGCATGCATTCATTCGAACTCGGCTCGCTCGTTGTTGATGAGCTGCTGAAGCGCACTAAACTCGACAAAAGCAAGATCGACGGCGTTGTTGCAGGTGAAATCGGTCAGTCATCAAAGGCGCCGAACGCAGCGCGTGTTATCTCGGTAAAAAACGATCTGCCGCTTAACGCGAGCGCGATAACGGTAGCCAACAACTGCGTATCGGGTTACGAAGCGGTATTTGAAGCTGCTCGCCGCCTGATTACAGGTGAAAACGATCTGATGGTTGTCATTGGCGAAGAGTCGATGTCGAATTTTCCGATCTACCTCGATGGCGCGAAGCAGAATTCAAAAACTGCGAACATTGATAAGCTGAAGGCCAACTGGGCAGATGTGCCAAACATGCCCGACATCAAGCTGATCGATGGCGTTGCAGAGGGCCTCAACGACCCCATACGCGACGCGATGATGTTTGCGACGGCAGAAATCGTGGCACAGAAACTCGGGCTGACGCGTGAAGACCTCGACAAATATGCCCACGGGTCATACAAGAAGGCGTTTGACGCTTTAACTGCCGGTACATACGATAAATATCTGTTGCCGGTAAAATATGGTGAAAAACCCGAAGAAGTACTGAGCAAAGATGAATTCGTCATGGGCAAAACCGGCTTTATTGAGAAGCCCGAGCGCTTTGCCAAGTCACCAGTGATTTATGAAAAAATGCCTGGCGGCCTCAAGGGCCTCTACGATCGTTTCGAAAAATGGATCGGCAAGAAATACGAAGAAACCGCAAAGCCTGTGGTAACACTCTTCAACGCTTGCCCCCAATCAGACGGAGCCGGCGCGATCATTCTCACGACTGAATCAAAAGCCAAAGAACTCGGCTTACCCGTTCTGGCAAAGATCAAGGGTTGGGGTTATGCGGGCGTTGACCCGGCGGTTATGGGTCTTGGTATCGCCTATGCGATGAAACAAGCGCTCGAAAACACCGGCCTCAACTGGGATGACATCAACAAATACGAGATTCATGAAGCCTTTGCGGCAACCGCACTCGGCTCAATGGTCGTTGCGCGTGACGAGTTCAAAGCTGACCTTGTTGCACGTCTTGAAAAGGGTGACGTTAACCCGAACGGCGGCACACTCGCAATGGGCCACCCGCTCGGAGCTACCGGCATTCGCGTACTGATCAACCAGCTTCTCGACATTGAAGCCGGTGCCAAATACGCAATGGGTTCAATCTGCGCCGGCGGCGGTGTGGGTGGCGCTTTGATTCTGGAAAAAGCTTAAGCCACGGCGACGCCTAAGGGGGCGGCGCTGAGGCGCGCATATCCTCGAGAAAGCGTAAGAGCTAATTGACCTGCGGCGTAGCTGCAGGTCAATTAGCA
>JAKQXK010000362.1 GCA_029561505.1 Spirochaetota bacterium
TGGGGGTTTTTGGCCTGGGTAATGTTGAAATCCACCCGTGGAATTGGCACCTGCTGCGCGTAAAGAGCCCCTGCTGCGACGGCGATGGCGAGCACGAGCGCCGTGCGTGTCAGTGAATTCATGGTTTTTCCCGCCAGTCGAATTTTTCTGAGCGCATTTTTCTTAAGCGCTCCATTGAGCTGCGCCGCTGTGCCTCGAGTTCGGTGTTGCCTTCACCACTTTCTTGAATGGAAAATGAACCCGGATCTTTTTTGCCGAAACGCTGTGAGAGGTTAGTCTTTATGACGCGCGAGAGCTCTGTGACGAAATCTGCACGCGGCGCCTTATTGTCTTCGGCGCAATCGAGTTTGATGCGATCGACGGTATATTTGTCTGTTACTTCGCTCAGTAGCTGTATCGAATTTTCGCTGACGCCGAGAATCATGAGCCTGCCGGCCATTTCAAGAATCTGCAGACGCTGGTTGGGTCCGAGCGGAAAATCGTAAATGCTCGTGATCGCCGAAAAATTCTGCTGCGGCAACTCGCGTTTGAACTTATAGAGCCGAAAAATGCCGTAAAAAATTGCCAGCAGAAAACCCAATGTCAAAAGAGTGCGAATAAACTGCCAGACGAGCGAAGGCTGGTCTGCGCCGTTCGCCGGCCGGCCCGGCGTCGCATCGAGCTCGCGCTGCAGTTGCTTGTCAAAATCGTCGAGCGTCTCGGCTTTGCGTGGCGCATCGGCGGCAGGCTTCTCGGCAGCGGCCGGGGCTGCGGGCGTTTTGGCATCCGCCTCTTGCCCATTGAGGTTCACAGAGAAAAAAATGAGGATTGAGAAAGCAATGGATAATTTCATCTGCCGCGCCCCGCATACAATGTGACATAATTCAAAACAGCGCGGCAATCAAAAAAGTGCAGGCCGTGTATTCTTCTGAGTCGGTGAGAAAAAATGTGCGTTTTCTGGTATTTATTCAGTAGAGGGATTATGCTGACGACGAGTGTTTCTTTACCGGTAGACTTTGCGCATATGTGGAGGCGTCGGCAGCGGGCGATTATGCGGCTCGCTATTCGCACGCTGCGCGTTCAGATGCGTAAGGTGCCGGTGAGGCGCGGGGTGAAGCGCAGGTATAATCGCCAGAGTGGGGATTTTGCGATCGTGACGACGCGATTTACTGAGGCGGAATATGATACGCTCCACTTTGCGGCCGCGGCGCTGCGTGTCAGCGTGTCGTGGTTGGTCTATTGTATGATCAAGATGTGGATGAAGCGATCAAGAAGACGAATTGCCAATCTGTACGTGACTAACTATGAGCTCAGTTTGTGTGCTTGGGGTCAAAATGCCGGAATTCTGACCGAAAGCCTGCTCTTCTACCGTAAATTTCCGCGTTTGGAGAAAACCATAGACACCGAACTACGCCTCGACTAAACCCTGAACCACGTTATTCCACCCGGCAGCGATATTACTGAGGTTATAACCACCCCCACCCAAGGCCAAAAGCCGCCCACCCGAGAACTCCCGCGCGATTGCCGACAGGTCGCGCGCCGCTCGCGTAAACGACACCGGCGAATACTCCATTCCGGTCAGCGGGTCGCCCGCGATCGAGTCGGCGCCGCATTGCAAGATGATAAATTCCGGTTTGTGAGCGCGCAGATGCTCCACGACCCGGCCCCAGGCTCGGTCGAAATCCTCATCGTTTGAACCCGCACGCATCGGCAGATTGAGCTTCACGCCCGCCGCTGCGCCAACACCGGTCTCGTGCGCATCGCCGGTACCGGGGTAGATGTATTGCTGGTGCATGTCGGCAAAAATGAGCCCAGGGTGCGACTCGAAATCGTAGAAGACACCGTCGCCGTGGTGCGCGTCGATATCGACGTAGGCAATGCGGTGGATTTTTCCCCGCGAGAAAAGTTGCTCGATGACGATGCCGGCATCGTTAAAGATACAAAAGCCGCCGGCCGTGTCGCGCCGCGCATGGTGCAGCCCGGCAATCGGCACAAACGCCGCTTCGGTTTCACCCGCCATGATTGCATCTGCCGCCGCGAGCGCCGTCGCGCACACGGTGAGCGCCGCGTCGAAGCAACCGGGAAAAGCCGGCGTGTCGCCCTGGTCGAGCAGACCAAAACCATCGGCCGAAGACTTTTTCACATGCTCGATGTAAGTCGTACTATGGTAGCTCGCGAGAATCTGCGGGTCGCCCTCATGAGGATTGACCACAGTGCTGCGCTTCGGCAAATCGCGTTTCAGAAACTCGTCATAAAACGCGCCGAAGCGTTTCGTGCTGAACGGATGCCCGCCGGGAAAACCGTAACGGGCGAGTGCTTCACCGGCATAGACTTGCGTGCGCATGAGTCAGCGTGTTTAGGCGCCACAACGGCGCAAGCGCGTTGTGTCTGAGACGGCAATGGCGCCCACCGACCTTAAGGTTATGGAGTTTCTCTTTATGGGGCAGTAATCGCAGCGGCCGAGGCATATTTCAGCGCGACGAACAAACCGTTTCCATACGTAATTGACGTTAACGAGGTTTGAGGCAGAGCTTGCGTCACCCAGTTAATGCCGTCGGTCGACCTAGCCCCATTGGCCCCAATATCGGCAACCGCGACAAAAGTGCCGTTGCCATAGGCGACTGATTTCCAAGTTCCCGAAGACGGTAGCGCATGCAATGCCCAGCTGATGCCGTCAGAAGAAGTCTGGGCATTGGCGCCACCATATGGTACGGTGACAAAAATTCCGTTGGCAAAAAGAATAAACTCGGCGACGCCTGCCATAGTCTGCGCGGTCCATGTGATTCCGTCAGCAGAGGTCGCTGCGGGCAGGCCGTTGGTAATTGCGACGAAGACGCTGTTGCCGTACGCAATCGAACGCCAAGTGGCTGATGCTGGCATAGCACGCTGGGTCCATGTGATTCCGTCGGGTGAGGTTGCGGCCACAGCTGTCGGCCCGAGAGCCACCGCTACGAATAGACCATTGCCGTAGGCGACCGAACTCCAGTTGAGTGATTGGGGCAGTGTCGCAGCCGTCCAGGTGGTGCCGTTGCTCGATACGGCAGCGGCAGTGCTCGGCCCTTTGGCTACGGCGACAAATAAATTATTACCATACGTGACTGAGCTCCAGGTTGCGCTCGTGGGCAACAATCGCTGCGTCCATGTTATGCCGTCGGGTGAAGATGTCGCATTTGTGCCGCCGTCGGCGACCGCGACAAACATGCCGTTGCCGAACGTGGCAGATCGCCAGTTGGCCGACGCTGATAGTGTTTGCGTTGTCCAGTTTGAACCTGCCGGTGAAGAGGTTGTTTGCGTTGCCGGAGCATACAATGTTTTGTTGCCAACAGCGTCGCGCACCAGAACGGCAAAGAAGTAGGTCGTAGACCCTGTCAGACCGGTAATTGCTTTCGTGGTGATATTGGCCGTCCAGTCTTGCAATAAGTCGCCGCCGCTTTTGGCATCGGCTTCGGCAATCGTATCGATATTTGCAGCCGCGGCATCGTCTTTGACCACCTTGTATTCAAGGCTTGCCGGCGTAGTGATGTCATCTGTAGCCGCGCCCCAATTCACGCTGAGTGTGGTTGCCGTTACGCCCGCAAATGAAATAGCAGACCCTGCGACCGGTGCCATATCAATTGTAAACAGGCCTGTCGCCACTGAAGAATCGGTTTCCCCGTTCTTGCAGGCAATAGCTTCGATCGTCGCTGTTGTCGGCAGAAAAAAGGGAGCCGTATAAAGAAGACTACCGCCAATACATGAGGGCGTCGCGTCACAAACGGGCGTCGTCGCGGTTGTCGTATAGCAGATTGTAGCACCGACGGTGGCAGAGCTGATGGTAATATTCGGGGCAGAACTGAATGTACCTGCGACCGGACTAAAGGTCGGCGTGTTTACGGTCCCTGTAGCTGACGTCGTGGCAGAAATTTCTGCCGTTTCTGTGCCGGTGTTTCCCGTCGCATCTCGGGCTCGAATACGGTAATAGTAAGTGGTTAATGCAGAAAGTGACGTCGGACTATACGTCGTTGCGCCCGCTGCAGAGGCAAAGGTCACCGCAAAAACATTACAGACACCAGGCGTGGTGCTCTGACAGATTTCATAGACCAGTGAGCCCGGCGTTGTGACGTTATCGCTTGCTGCAGACCACGATAGATTGATCTGGCTCGAGCCTCCTGGATTTGCCACTGGTGAACCCGGTGTCGTCGGCGGTGTGATGTCTGGTATCGCACCTATCGTTTCATCTTGATTTTTTTCCCGAGGCTTGTCCCAAAAATCACCAAAGCCTTTGCATTGCAGAATTGCAAACAAGGCCACCGTGCTTAGGGAATGCGCGAATATACTTCGTTGTTTCATCTGTGTTTTGCATTTCATAGAAGCCTCGCCTCGCCTACGAAAAGCGAACGCTGATCGCAATCTCTTGCCGCGTCTTGATCCCGAGACCCGTCGCAAACGTGCGCCCGCGCGACTCAGCTTCAAAGATCAAATCACCCGCCACCGGCATTTCTTGCCACGACTCTTTTAACTCTAGTACTCCAGAGCCTGGCCCGTCGTTGCCTCGATGCCGGCGAAGTAACTCATGCCCGTACTAGCGATTGTAGTGAAAATACCGCCAGCATAAAGTGTTTTTCCTGACAGGCCGAACGCAAGTGCATAAACCGAGGCGTTGGCATTCGGATTCGATGCAGTGGCGCTGCCAGTGCTTAGGTCAAGTGCAGCGATGTAGTTTCGTGCCTGCCCGCCGATGGTAGTAAAATCACCCCCGGCATAGAGTGTCGTGCCCGAAACCGCAAGGGCTCGCACCAAGCCACTCGCATCGGGATTCCAGGTCGTGGCGCTACCGGTGCTGATATCGATCGCGGCAATGCGGTTTCGCGCCTGCCCACCAATCGTAGTGAAACTACCCCCTGCATAGACTGTAGTTCCTGAAACAGCAAGGGCGTTAATCCTGTTGTTCGCATCAGGATTCCAGGCCGTTGCGTTACCGGTACTTAAATCGATCGCCGCGATTCGGTTTCTCGTCTGCCCGCCGATGGTAATGAAATCGCCCCCGGCGTAGACGTTTGTCCCCGAAACGGCAAGCGCATAGACAATGTTGCTAGAATTGGGGTTCCAAGCGGTAGCGCTACCGGTGCCGACATCGAGTGCAGCAACACGGTTTCGCGTCTGGCCTCCGACGGTCGTGAA
>JAKQXK010000378.1 GCA_029561505.1 Spirochaetota bacterium
CGAATATGTTCTTTCGTGCGTGAGCCTTATGGGCGGTTATCGATCTGCCGCTGCAAATAAACCCATCGCTTTCACCGGCCAACTTGAATACATGGCACCGCGCCGGCTTGCAGAGACGGCCAAGTTTGGTTTCGATGTTACCCGCACGGGCGCGATGGCCTTGGGTGCGACGGGGTTTCAATCAGCGATCAAGGTGCGCATGATGCATGCGCATGTGCGGCTTATGCTCGACCGGTCGCCCAAGTGGCGGCACGCAGACTGGGGTTTACCAATCAATCAGGCAGATCTCATAGCGACGAATGTACTTTTTTCTGCGGTGTACCTTGGCGGCCTGAGGGTTCTGGGGTTGCAGATATCTGATGAAGAGTCGCGCGGTGTCATGCACCTTTGGCGCTACATTGGTTGGCTCATGGGCGTTGATGAAGAGCTGCTGCCGGTGAACGAAGAAGAAGGCACGCGTATGGCGTGGCTTGCTGGTGTGACACAGCCACCAGCAGATGAAGATTCGCGCATGTTGGGGCAGGCGCTTATGCAGGTACCACTTGCGCGTGCAGAGGGCCCGGTCGCCAAAGCTGCCGCCTGGCTAGAGATGCAGCTGCGCTCGGGGTTTAGTCGCATCGTGCTCGGCGACCCTGCCGGCGACGATCTGGGGTTGCCCAATACGCCGTTGAAATATGCCGTTGCGCTCACGACCCCGTTCGTCTTCGCTACAGAGACGCTGCGCCGCGTTTTGCCAGGTGCCACCGAACTTGCAGTCAGTTTAGGGGATGCACTTCAGCGCCGCATGGTCGACCGTCCGCTCGGCGATAAACCCGCGACCTTTGTGCCTCCGCAGTCTTTGAAGCGCGAGGCTGCATACAGTTGAATCAACTATAGGATAAATATCCTGACCTGACTCAAGCGTCGCCGATTCGCCGCACGTAAACTTCTGTACACAATATCGTTAAATCGTGTATTTCGTCTTCTGAATGAGAGCTCCAAATAAGCCATTGCCGCAGGCAATTATTGAAGCCGCCGAAAAAACATTGCACAGCGAAGATCGCCTGGTCATTCGCGCTTACGGTTTTATTTCCGTTACAGAGTATTTCATGCGCGATTTTATCAAGAAAGTTTTACTGAAATTTAACAAGCCGCAGCTTGCGCCTGCGCTTGGCATGATTATTAAAGAGCTTACCGTCAACGCAGCTAAAGCAAATTTCAAACGCATATTGTTCATCGAGAACAATATCGACGTTACGAACCCAGAAGACTATGAACGGGGCATGCGCCTGTTTCGCGAGGCGATTTCTGAATCGATGGCGCTCGAGTATGGCAAAAAGGCGAAAAGCGCCAGCCTGAATGTGCATACCACTTTTGATTTTGATAAAGACCGGTTGATCATCGAAATACGCAATAACCTGCCGATGTCGCGCATCGAAGAGCAGCGGGTACGCGAAAAGTTTGCTCAGGCTATGCGTTGCAACGACATCGCTGAGTTTATGGTAGAAAATGTCGACGAAACTGAAGGCGCTGGTCTGGGGCTCATCTTGAGCCTCATGGCACTCAAGTCGTCAGACATCGACCCGCACTTTCTGACCATTTCAACCAACTACGAGAACGAGACCATCGCGCGCGTTGAGATTCCCTTCAGCGAACGTTATTTGCCGCGACGCGCCCGCGAGTTTGCGGTCGCATAGCGGTGGCGTTAGAGCCGGCGAGTTTTTCCCGAGCCTGTCAGATGTTGTTACAGGCCGCAGAGTTGCGGCATTTGCGCAGATCCATTACGGCTTTTTCATTGACTAACGCCATCTCTGCCGTGACATTCTGTACAGCCCAGGTGACGACGTTTCGCCAAACCCCGGTGTTTGAAGTTGTCATTTTATCATAGCCCGAACGAAACCTTATCAAATAGGTATAGAACGCCTGCTCAACGATCAGCTTATGCACGTTGCCGACCGGCAGATTGTAGCGATTTTGTCTTGAATTCGAATAGGCCTGCGAATTAACATAGTTTTCCATATTGTAACCGGGGTTTGTGCCGCCAACGGTGCGCTTGCCATATTGCTCTTCGGCCCAACCTTCGATGTCGGTGTGGTTATAGCCCGTCGACACCCACACGTGCGTCATCTGCACGATGTCACCCGTATAGTGATGCGAAAGTGCGTAATAGAGAATCTGGTTGCCGCTGATGTTCCAGTAGCGACCGACAATGGGCGCTGTCTGCAGGCTGTTGTTTCTGCTTGCGAGCCCCTCGAGCCAGGCTTCGTTGTAATAGAAAGTCGCAGCGTTGTATGAGGGCTCCCATATCAGCCAGTCTTGATTGCCGACGAAAAAGTCATCGATGCCGCTCGCGCCACCGGGTATGACGTTGGGCACCTGGTAGGTGTTGTCGAGCTTAACGCCCAGATCGGGGCAGTTGCCGATGATTGTCGTGTCGCTGAGGCAGTTGTAATTTGTGCCGTCGTCGGCCCCCAGTCTCTTGTCACCGCTCGGGTTGCCTCGCGGCGTGGTAGAGCCATTCTGCATGTAGTCGCGTGTCGGGTCTTCGCCGACACCCAGCGCCACCTCAATATATTCTGCGCACGCCGAATTGGTGCAGTTGCGTACATCTATCGTAAACTTTGATGAATTGAGGCCTGTTGCGATGAGCGAGTCGAGGCTGCCGAACTCTTCGAATCCGTAGGTTGTGTTATAAGAATAGCCATCGATCAGGTTATGGTTATTGGTGACATGGCGGTTGCCACTCGCGTCACCCGTTTTTAAATTGATGAAGTGCGTATAGCTCGTCACATTGATGCCGATGACGTTCCAGCTGAAGGGAAGTATCGGGTGATCGATAAAAACGTCTTGAACATAGTCGGGCTTGTCGCCGCCAACGCGATTAATGCCGATCGCGCCGCACTGCACGTTTTCAGGTTTGCCGGCAGCCGCACCGCCTAAGATCACGCAGGTGCCGGTGTAACGCCCACCGGCCTTCGCCTTCAGATAGTCGGCAGCCCAGCGTTGCTGGTTAGTACCCTGAAACTCCATATAAAGTACAGATTCTTCAGGAAAGTTCTGGTGCACGTAGAATGAATAGGCGCTGAGTTGGCCCGCTGACATTGCCAAAACGGCGAGCGTACTTATTTTCTTCAAAAATTGGTGCATGAAAATCTCTTTAATATCGCCTACAAATACACTTGTTTATGTGTTCCGCTGTTCTTCTTGTGCCATTTTTTGGGTGAAC
>JAKQXK010000388.1 GCA_029561505.1 Spirochaetota bacterium
ACCGAATATTTGCTGAATGCTGACGTGAACCGCGATGGCCTGGGCCAGGGTACGAATGACGGGCACATCGCCGGCAGGCCCATTCAGCGTCTCGGTACATTCGACGTGGGCATTATGAAAGGCGAACGCTTTTTGGGTAACGATGGCAATGGCCTCGTGCACCGCTCACCACCCCGAGTTGACGGAGACAGCGCGCGCATATTTCTCGCAATCGATGTTGCCGCAAGGCCCCGGCACCCGGCAAAACCAGCACCGAGCAATGAGGATTTAGTCATACATAAATTTCTTTTCCCGTTGAAAAAACGCAAATGGCGCTTCAGTACTGAATCAGATGCCCCCTTTTGCAAGCAAGTGCGCCAACGCTTTGAAGAGTCAATGGTCGAACAAAGGCAAGCTCAGGGCTAGTCAACTTGCTCGCGCACAAACCCATCGTCTTCGGCATCGGAGTTTTCGAATTCAAAGTCTGCCGATTTGCGTGGGCGTGAGTTTACAGAGCGCGTCTCAGATTTTTTACGATTTGCCATTTTTTGCCGCCTGCGCTTCGGCTTTGGCACCGGGTTATTGCTTTCAGAAAATGAAACGTTAGCCCAATCGGGCAGTTCGCCGTTCTGGTGCCACTCGGCGTCGCAGGCTGAAATCGCTTCGCAGTAGCTGAACAACAACACTGCGAGAACAGCGGTAACGGCAGAGCGACAGAACCGCCCCGCCCTGATCATATTACTGGTGGTCGGCGAGCATCTTCTTATGCTCAGCGACGATCTGCTCGTGTTCTTTTTTCATCTGGTCGTGTTCGGCAACCATACCCTTATGTTCGAGCTCGATCTGCGCCGGGTCTTTGCCTGTTTCATGGCGCTTTTCGAGTTCGGCGTGGGCCTTGATGAGATCGGCGTGTTTTTGAATCAGCTGCTGGTGCTTTTTTTCCATCTCTTCATGGCGTTTCTGCGCAGCCGCATGCTTCTTGTCTTTGGCGGAACCGCCCGCATGGCCCTTTTCGAGCTCGTCGTGCTCAATCGCAAGCTTCAGGTGTTCTTCTTCCATTTGTTTGTGCTCTGCTTCGAGCCTTGCGTGGTCGGCCTTGAGCTTCTCATGAAGATTTTCGCCGCACGCTACAAATGCGAGCGCGAGCAGTGAAATAATTATTGGTTTCATTGTTTTCTCCGTTTCTTGAGTTAATCTTCTTCTGTAATCTCTTCGGCAGGGAAAGGGTCGGGCATCGCCCGAATTGTGGCGTCGTCGAGGTTACGGAATTCGTCTTCAGTCAACAGGCATTCGTTGAGTCTCGCGGTAAGAGCCTCACGGTCGATACTACGACCGATGATCACGATCTCTTGCCGCGCGTCGCCCCAGGGCTCTTGCCAGTTTTTTTCGATACCCTGCAGCACCATCGGGTCTGCCGGCCATTGTGACCTGTCAATTGCGGCATACCAATAACCTGCGCGCTCGATGTTCGACAGCCTGCCGGCGTGCGACCACAGCCAGGCAGTCTCGGGCCTCGTGGCGATGAAGAAATATCCCTTCGAGCGCACGACGCCTGGCCACTCTTCGCTGAACACGTCGTGCAGGCGCTGCGGGTGAAACGGCATGCGCGCACGGTAAACAAAACTCGAGATACCATACTCTTCGGTTTCTGGTGTGTGTTCGCCTCTGAGTTCTTTCAGCCAGCCAGGGTTCTGCGCGGCTTCTTCGAATGAGAATTTTCCGGTTGAAAGAACTTTGCCAAGCGGGGCCTTCGATTTTTCTGTGCGGATAATCTCGGCTGTCGGATTCAATTTAGCGAGAATGCCATAGATCGTTTTGAGATCCGCCTCTGAAACCAGATCTGCTTTGTTCAGCAATATAATGTTAGCAAACTCGATCTGCTCGACGAGCAGGTTGACGATGTCGCGTTCGTCGTCTTCGCCGAGTTCCATTCTGCCGTCTTTGAGCGAATCGTAGCTGTTCCAGTCGGCGAGAAAATTCACCGCATCAACGACTGTGACCATCGTATCGAGGGTCGCGACGTCACCGAGGCTCACGCCGTTCTCATCGGCAAAGGTGAATGTCTCGGCAACCGGCAGCGGTTCAGAGATGCCCGTCGATTCAATCACGATATTATCGAAACGCCCCTCTTTCGCGAGTTTAGTAACTTCGATCAACAGGTCTTCGCGCAGCGTGCAGCAGATGCAGCCATTCGACATTTCGACGAGTTTCTCTTCAGTACGCGAAAAGCCGCCCTGCTCTACAATCGCGGCGTCGATATTCACTTCAGACATGTCGTTCACGATGACGGCGATGCGTCTGCCCTCTTTATTAGCTAATAGGTGGTTCAGCAGCGTGGTTTTACCGGCACCGAGAAAGCCAGAGATGACGGTGACGGGTA
>JAKQXK010000404.1 GCA_029561505.1 Spirochaetota bacterium
TCACGGCTTTCCCACTTCATCTTACGACTTCGCACCCATCTGGGGCGAGCTCGCGAAAATATACACGGTCATCACCGCTGACATGATCGGCTTTGGTTTTTCTGCAAAGCCATTGCCGCATGACTATTCAATCATCGAGCAGGCCGATCTGTTCAAAGCATTGCTGAAGCAACTCAAGGTAAAAGAATACCATGTGCTCGCACACGATTACGGGGTCTCGGTTGCGCAAGAGCTGCTTGCTCGCCAGGTCGGCAAAAAGAAGCCTGTGCTATCGGTGAGCTTTCTGAACGGCGGGCTCTACCCAGAATTTCACAAACCCTTGCTCATTCAGAAACTGATGCTCACGCGTCTTGGGCCATTGCTTGCGCGGTTTTTCTCGCAGCAAAAGCTACGCAAAACGTTCGATGCAATCTTCGGCGACAATAAAGCAAGCAATGAGGATCTCGAATCCTTCTGGCAGCTGATCGAAATGGGTGGCGGTCGCCGAGTGATACCGCACCTGTTGCGCTACATGATTGATCGCCGCAACCACCGCGAACGCTGGGTAAATGCAATGGAAAGCACGCTCGTGCCTGTTCAGATGATCAATGGCCCGCTTGACCCAATCTCAGGCGCGCATCTGGCTGAAGCCTTCAGAAAACGGAATCCCAGAGCCGAGGTGATTTCATTGCCGGGTGTGGGGCATTATCCGCAGGTTGAATCGCAGGAAGCTGTTGTTGAAAAATACCTCAGATTCTTGGCTCGATAAAGTCACCCTTCGACAAGCTCCGAAGACGGAGACCCGAAACGGGTCGCAGGGTGACAAGTCGATTCATTTCAGTCTCGCATGAATAAATTCAATATTTGTCATGGTGAGCCTGTCGAACCATGACAAATTCAGAAAATGCTACTGTAATTCTTTGACTTGCGGAATTTTTGCCGTCTGGTACTTTTCTTGTTTAATGATCTTATGCATGTTGAGCAGCGTGTGGTACGGAATATCTGTCGCTGTTGAGTTCGCGATCGCGTCGGGAATCGAACCACCTGGGTCTGAATGCAGCTGATAGATAACAGTCACGTAACCGCTTTTGCTTGGAATAAACTGCCAGAAATCTTTCATCGCAGGCACGCGCACTTTACCGCTCTGTTTTGGGTATTTGTCGGCCATGCCTTTGAGGTAGATGGTAATCACTTTGCTCTTCGGGTCTTGCACGATTTTGCTGTATGACACAGTGTCGCGGTCAGACACCGGCCATGGCGCGTTGATCACAGTATACGTGATGCGCTCATAATAGTTCATGCTCTGTACGAGTTTCGCCGCGCTACAGTTGTGCAGCCACTTCGTGAGTGCGTCGGTATCGTCCATGAGCGCGACCAGGCTCGTCAGCGAAGTTTTGATCGAAGTGACGCCCTTGAACTCTTTGAGCGAAGAGCCTTCGATCTTGCGCGTATAAACTTTGATGCCGTTCTTGTCTTTGTCGAGTGCGAAATCCGCCGGGGCCTCTGCCCAGCTGCCGGCGACGAGCCAGCCGATTGCGAGAAATAGCGAGAATCTTTTGGTGTGTTTCATGGCCAAGGGTAGAGAGCCTGCGGCGGATGTCAAAGCCAAATGGGGCTGCGCCGCAGGTCGCCATATTTGACATTTCGGCCACATGGTGAAACCACCAGCAGCGCGGCCCGAATTGGGACAAGCCATCAGATTGACGGCATGTCTCAAAAACCCTTAATTACCTATGTTTGAAAAAGAATTCACATTAATCATGATCAAGCCAGACGGTGTTCGCTCAGGCGACAGCGGCAAGATTCTTGCCCGCATTGAGCAAGAAGGCTTCAAAATTCGCGCCATGAAGCGCGTTCGCCTCAGCCTCGAACAGGCGCAGCAGTTCTACAGCGTACACGCAGCACGGCCTTTCTACGGCGAACTTTGCTCTTTCATGGCGTCGGGCCCGGTAGTCGCGGCGATTCTCGAACGCGACAACGCAGTGCAACACTGGCGCGATGTCATCGGCGCTACCGACCCGGCTGAAGCGGCGCCCAATACGATTCGTAAGCTCTATGCAAAGTCGAAGGGCGAAAACGCCGTTCACGGCTCTGACTCGGTCGACAATGCAAAGATCGAAGCTGCTTTCTTCTTCAGCGGCCTCGAACTCGCAGGTCAATAAGCAGAATTTCAATACTATTTGGCGGCACACCGCCAAATAGTATATTCGCACCCGATGCGAGAACTTCTCGAAAATCAGAGATCCCGCTTTGAGCGGGATTTTTTTTTACGCCTCAAAAAAACATCGCTAAAGTCTGCACCACCGCGTTTGCACGAAGCGACGCTCTATGCTCTATCTGGCGCGAATAAGCGTATTCGCCCGGTTCTCGCACTCGAAACAGCCGCCTTAGCAAATCTGCAAGACGATCGCGCTTTCGCCATCGCGGCGGCATTTGAATGCGTGCACAGTTATTCTCTCGTGCACGATGACTTGCCCGCAATGGACAACGACGACATGCGGCGCGGCCAACCTTCATGCCATAAGAAATATGGCGAAGCAACGGCAATTCTTGTCGGCGACCTGTTGCAGGGTCTCGCGTTCGAACTGCTGACCCTCGCAAAATTGCAACCAGTTGCAATCAACTATTTTGCTCGCGCGATTGCGGCGCAGGGCATGGTTTCGGGACAGCACCTCGACATGGAAAACCACACAACTTCGGTACGCAGGTTGCATCGACTGAAAACCGGCAGACTCATTGAAGCAGCACTCAACCTGCCCTTGCTCACCGCCAAGGGTAGTTTGACTTTGGCGACGGTTCGCTGGGGTCGGGGTCTCGGCATGCTTTTTCAGATCACCGACGACATCATCGATGCCACTTCTGATTCGGCGACGCTGGGCAAGACCGCAGGCAAAGATGCCGAACAGAATAAGAAAACGTTTGTGCGTGAACTGGGTCTTGCGCAGGCCAAACTCGCAGCAGAAAAACTGGCGATGCAACTTGCCAATAGTGCCAGAGTTCTCTTTGCTGCTTCGCCACTGCTGCAACAACTGCCGGCTTTCTTGTTGGCACGCAAAACCTGAAACATGAATCTTCTCGAAGCGCTGCTGGCTGCCTACCCCGCGCTATCGACACGCGAAGCGAATGGAC
>JAKQXK010000442.1 GCA_029561505.1 Spirochaetota bacterium
CTTCGTGGTGTCGGCCTCCCACGTATTCTTGAAGTCTTTTGCAATCTGTGCGAAATCTGAAGCCGAATAGGTACTGTTAAAGACAGGGGTGTCGGCGCGGATTAATCCCGGCAAGGCCCTTGTGCCATCGTCATAGCCGAAGAAGCCGAGCTTTCCACCATCATATGATTTGAAATCTTTGAAAGTTGTAATTGAGTTACCGCCTATGCCGATTGATGCAGAAGCTTCTCGCTCTTCAGGATAATCTTTTGTGTTCAATTGTATGAGACCAGCGCCAAAGTCGGCTGGCATATTGGGCAGGTACGTTTTGCCAATGATCATGTTGTCGAGCAAACCGACTGGAAAAACGTCCAGGGGAACTACCTTCTTAGAAGGCACAGGTGAGGGTACGATCGCCCCGTTTACCTGAACAACCGAATAGCGCTCAGACATACCGCGTATAAAGACGTAACGCCCGCCGACGATTGAAACGCCCGTAACGCGCTTTGCCGCGTCTGCCGCGTCGCTATCTGGACTCTTGCTAATTTGTTCTGACGAGATTGCGTCTTGTGCGCCAGCCGCTTTCTTCTGTTTGCTGAGCAGCGAGGCCGCAGTATTATCGACCCGCTTCGCCGTAACCACAACCTCTGACGAGACCTTGTAGTTCAGCGTTACGTTCGCGACTGCCGCTTTGCCCGTGCCGACGTTGACTTTCGTCGCCGAAGGCTGGTAGCCGGTGATCTGGTAGGTTACTGTTTGCTCGCCGACGGGCACGTTGGTGATGACGTAGTTGCCGTCGATGTCGGTGATGCCATAGACGCCCAGGTCTTTAATGACTGCGGTGACGCCGATCATCGCTTCGCCGTTCGCCGAGTCGAGCACACGGCCGCGAATGGTGCCGGTGGCGCCATTTGTCGCGACGGCTGTTGGTGCCGCTTTCGCAGCGGGCTTGGCGCCCTTGCGCTGTGCGCCGATGCCGCTGATTGAGACGAGCAGCATAAGGGGGATTAATCCCCTTACTGCTTTGGTCGCCGTGCGGCTGAGATTACCCTGTGTTGTGGGGCTCTGGTTCATTTTGTAACTCCTTCTTTGTGCTGTGCGTTATGGTGTAAAGTTATATTTAGGTATTTAGCTAAACATCAAAGTTAATTGGCTGATTAACTATGCAGGCGAAAACAGGCAGAAATTTTATTTCTGCCTGTTTTCGCATCGGTTAGTTGAGAACGAATTTCACGCGTTCATAATACTTGACCACGATTGCCTTGCCGGCCGGGCCGATCGAAGGCTTGAAGCGTTTGGCTTTGTAGGTTTTGGCCGCAGCCTCGTCGAGACCCATGCCGAGTTTTTTGCCGACGGGTTTTGCCCGCAAGACCTTGCCGTCTTCAGAGATCACGATCTCAAGCGTCACTGCGCCTTCGATACCTGCGGAGCGTGCTTCGCTCGTGTAGCTCGGGCGTATCTCGGGAGAAAGGTCAACAGGCATTGTTGCACCGCCGACTGCGGCATTTACCGCGGTGGCGATGCGCGGGTC
>JAKQXK010000492.1 GCA_029561505.1 Spirochaetota bacterium
CGCAGTTAGCACAGGGCCGCAGATTCGGTCTGCCAATCGCATGGTGCGCGCGACGATTGCGGCGGCGGGAATGGGAAAGTCTTCTCTTGGGTACGGCCATTTAAGCCCGAAACACGATCAGAGACAGGCTGTCAACTTAGATCGTGTCAAGAATATGCGCGCGGTTTTTTTTCAGGGGCTTTGCGTAGTGCCAGAAATCAGCTGGCGCACAAAACTACCGAGCCGGGCGCGGCGCAGCGCCAGCGCCGACGGGTTCAGAATGAGCCTCGCCGTACTCGTCATGATAATCTCTTCTTCAACTAGATTGTTGGCCTTGAGCGTCGCGCCCGTGCTCACCAGGTCAACAATGACGTCAGACAGCCCCGTCAGCGGGGCAATTTCGATTGAACCATAAAGTTCGATAATGCGAATATTGAACCCGCGGCGAAAAAAATATTCTGTCGCCAGGCGGGGATATTTAGTCGCAACGCGCAGATCGCGCTTCTTGTACCAATCGGTCTGCCCTTTCGGGTATGCAACGGAAAGACGGCACTCACCAAATGGCAACGCGGCAGGAATAAACACATCAAAACGGTGTTCGAGCAAGAGATCGAGCCCCATAATACCGAGATCGGCCGCGCCCTGTTCAACGTACGCGCCCACGTCTTTGCTGCGTATCAGATAAAAGTCAATATCGCTCTTTTCATCTCTCAGAATGAGCTCGCGCCCCTCGCCCGCCTTCGACAGACTGCACAGCCCTTTAGAAACGAAGTATTCGAGGCTTTCGTCGCTCATGCGCCCCTTCGGGAGCGCGATTCTGAGGCGCTGCTCGGCCAACTTATTTCTTCGCGGCTGCGCTGCGCTGGGCGTTCAACAGCGAAATATAGTTGCGGCTTGGCGCCGCAAATTCTTTGCCCTCGCTCTCGCGCGAGATTTTCACAAATTTCTCTTCAGCTTCGTCAAACTTGCCGAGGTAGTACAGCATTCGTGCCTGATGGTAGGTTGACATTTCTGATTTTTTGACCGCGCCATACGCACCTTCGAGCTGCTTATAGACTGCCAGAGCCTTTTCGAATTCTTTGGCGCTCTCGAGTGCCTGCGCCTGCAAGAAGCGGGCGACGCTCACCATAGCCTCAGTATCATAGGCGGATGCAGCACGGGAGAATGCATCGGCCGCTTGCACAAATTCACGCCCCTCTAGCAACGCATTACCCGCTGTAAGGCAGGCGGCCGCGCTCTCGATAGTGCTGATGGTCTGTTCGCAGACAGGCTTCAGCGATGCGCCAAATTCTTTCATTTGCAGCGCTCGGGCCTCGCCTTTCGGCAGAATCTTGATCTGGTCGTACTTTTCGAGCGCGGCGTGCAGCTTGCGGCTGTGCTCATCGCGCGCTGCCGCGTGGAGTACAAACACCAGAATCACGATCACCGTGACGGCCATGACTGCATAGAGCGAATTTCTGATCGTTCGCGGGTTTTCTGTTATCCACTGCAGAATGTGCTGAGACAGCGGAATTTTCTCTTCATAAACCTGCGTTTCAGGAGACTCAGTCTCGCCCGCCTTGCCAGACCGCCGGCGCGCCCTGAAACCCTTCATGCCTAATGCCATGCGGCAAAACCTTGTCGAGAAACACCTTGTCTATTATTTGATATGCCAAAACCCCCGGGCGCCCTTGGAGGCTGCAATTCGGTGCTGCGGGCGCATCAATAAAGGCTTGTCAGCCGATGAGCTGCCTTTTTTTGCGAGGTATGAATATCGCAAAAATTCTTTTCGTGCTGCTGCTCGCAGGCCAGCAGCTCGTGGCGCTGACACCGCAAGAACGCACCCCTGCTGATACCGCAGTTTTCATCGAAGGCAGCCCCATCGCTGAAAGCATCGACTCGCTACGCACGCTCGTCAGCAGCGTTGCGGGTGAAGGCGTTTGGTCTATTTTTGCAGCAAATCTTGAGCAGAAGAGCGGCGTAAACCTGCTCGACGCGCAGAAGCTCGAAGAAATCGGAATCGCCACGCGGGAAGCATGGGCATTGGCGCTCAATATGGAAATCGAAAGCACGGGCACAACTTCAAAACCTTCGTTCGTTCTCATCGTGCCGGCGCAGAATAATGCAAAATTCTACGATTTTATCAAAGGCAAGATCACCGAGGCGCAGATGCCGGTTAACAAAGAGCTTGAACCCGGCCGTATGCTGAATTTTGGCGCAGAAAATGACCCGGGTTATCTGGTGCGCAGCGACAATGCGGTGCTGATCAGCAACGACATGGCGATGGTAAAGGCGATGCAGTCGAAGGCGTCGAGCCCAATCGCGAAAGCACAACATTATACAACGATGCGCTCACACCTGTTTGGCCGCAATCAGAATAAGGCGCCGCTTGTGTCTTTCTATCTGAACCCTAAGCTCATCGTTTCATCTCTGAAATCCCAGAGCGAGCTGCTGCGCAACCTGCAGCGCGACCTCAACAAAGGTGAAGAAAATGCTCCGGTGATTGACGACAACTCGCCTTACGTCGCTGAGATTCGTGACAATCTGCAATCCTCAGGTGGCGCGCTTGTCGCCAACGCAGAAAAAATATCATTCTACTTTTCTTACAAGTACAAAGAGGGTTATCTGAGCGACACGACAAAAATCTATCCAAAGATCGTGCAGGTGAAGACAACCCCGCTAGCGTCTGACACGCTGGCGCGCAACCCCGTACACTATACGCTGATCAAGATCAATGCGATTGGTATGATAGAATTGTTTAAATCGCTGAGCCCGGTATTCACAGAAAAATACAACAAGGGCATACAAGAAGTTAACACGAAACTGAGCATCGACTTTGAATCGCAGATTCTCGCTTCGCTGCGCGGCAACTACAACTTCCAGGTACTGAATATTCCGGCTGAAGCGAAGACCAAAGATATTCTCGCCTGGGAGCTCTACGGCACCTTTGGCATCAAAGAAGGCACCGCTGGCAACTGGCTGAAATTGATCAAGAATGTCGAAAAGCTGGCGAAAAAGGCTGAAGCCAAAAAACCCAACAAGACAAAATTCGCATACGATGACATTGATGAAGGTAAGCTGGTTACCATTACCGGTGAAGACCGCATGAGCGGCCCGAAAGCCAAGCCGATTTCAGTGGTTATTCTGGTGCGCGACACGGAAATTATCGTCAGTAACTCGAAGGCCAACGCGCTTAAAGCCACGAAGGGTACAGAAAAGACACTGAGCGAGCGGCTCACGCGCCTCACCTACGATTCGGCGCAGGGCATCTTCTTTCTTGACCTGCAGCAGGTTTATAAGGCAGTTATGAAGATGAAACAGGGCGGCTCGCTGAAACCATACGCCAACATGCTCGAGAAGCTCAAGAGCTTCTCAATTTTGTCTACGGTTACCGGCGAATTTGCGACAGCTGAAACCACGCTGCAACTGAGGAAATAACAATTTGCTGAAAATCCAGAATCTTTCAAAGCATTATGGGCAGCGCCGCGCTGTCGATGGTGTTTCGTTTGACCTGAGAAAGGGCGAGATTTCGGCGCTGCTCGGTATTAACGGCGCCGGCAAGACGACGACTCTGCGCATGCTGACGGGATACATTACCCCGACGGCAGGCTCGGTGCTGCTCGACGGCCAGAACATTATCGATGAACGTGAAACGCTGCTGACGCACATCGGTTATCTGCCCGAAACGCCTGCGCTCTATACCGATATGACAATCGACGACTTTTTACGCTACATGTTTCGCCTGCGCACAGCGGCGACGACAAATGAAGAAGCGGCAGTCGAACGTGCCCTCACACGCTGCGGCCTGACCGACCGTCGCCATGACTTCATCGCATCACTGTC
>JAKQXK010000337.1 GCA_029561505.1 Spirochaetota bacterium
TAGTTGTAGTCGCACCGATGCCAGCAGCTCCGGTATTTTGCGCTACCTGGCCGTTAGCAGTCAAATCAAAATAATCCGATGCACGACCTGAGAATTCGCGTGTTTTGAAAGAGCGAATATCATATGAAGCAACGAGCCCCAGACCTTGTGCTATCTCGTAACCGATAGTAAGGCCACCACCAATAGCTGATGATGCACTTGTCTTGTAAGTTACTTGATCGCCAGCAGCTGTAGTGGCTGTCGAGCCGTCAGCTGCAGAAGTAGATGATCCATTTGCCACCGTGTAAGTTCCACGCAGGTCAACGAAAAGGCCCATGCCTTTGCCTGCCATTTCTGCGCTTGGCATTGCTGGTGCTGCTACCACTGGTGCTGCTGGTGCCTTAACGGCTGGTGCAGCGGGTGCCGCTGGTGCTGCTGGTGCCTTAGCTGCAGGTTTTTTCTTCTGTGCAGCCAGTGAACCAACAAGTGCCAGAGCGGCGAAAATACTAATAAGTTTTTTCATGTTGCCTCCTGAAAATTTTGTTTTTCGCCTGCCGTGGCTTTATCGCCCCATAGCACCCGAATGTATTCGGGGGCTATGGTTCAACGAACCCGGACAGACATGGGTTAGTACGGTCGAAGGTAGTCAATGCGGCAAGTATTTTTTGGAAAAGAGGGTTGTTAGCGAACAGGGTGTTTATCGATTAACTCTGCGCTTGTGCGCAGAGTTAATCGATAAGGTTGAAAAGTTCGACCGGATTCTTAATTTCATCGACAAAGACCATCTTTGGGCCCAGAAAGCCATTGAAGTCTGATGCGTACACTGAGGTGTATGCGCCGGCGCTGAGAAACAGCACGGCGTCGCCGGGTTTCGCCTTCGGTATTTGCGCTTCGTACATCTTGTCGACCGAGTCGCAGCTTGGGCCGCAGAGCATCGCAGTCTCTTTTTCGGCGGTCGATGAGAACAGCATTGGGTAGCTGATACCGTCGATGGTTTCCATCATGCCGGTAAAGACGCCGCAGTCGAGAAACGCCCAGGTTTTTT
Source organism: Spirochaetota bacterium (assembly GCA_029561505.1). Classification (GTDB taxonomy): domain Bacteria; phylum Spirochaetota; class Leptospiria; order Turneriellales; family Turneriellaceae; genus Turneriella. The sequence continues at coordinate 1,025 of JAKQXK010000337.1, forward strand.
CGCGGCGGGCGACGCCGACGACACGCGAAGCGAGATACCCGGCAGAGCCCGAAATGAAGCGGCCCGGCTCAACGATGAGGTCTGTGGGCTTGAACCCTTTTTTCTCCCATTCTTTGAGGTGGCGGAGTACGACTTTGCCGATTGCCGTCGGTGTCGGTATTTTACGGCCGAGATCGACAGGAAAGCCGCCGCCGATGTTGATGGTGGTCGGGTTGAGGCCATATTCGCGCGCAATCTCGATACAGCGCCAGGTTAAGTAGAGCGCGCTATCCCACCCGGCTATGGTTTCACACTGCGAGCCTGGGTGAAACGTGACACCGTCGAGCGGTATCTCGTTTTCTTTCATGTATTGAAAGATTGCGGGCCACAGTTCTTCATCGGCGCCAAACTTGCCCGAGAGTGGCCACATTGACCCTTCGTTGGGCACGACGATACGCAGTTGCGGTCTTACCCGGTGGCCGAGCGGAGTCGAGGCCATCGCATAAGGCTTGAACTTCTCGAGCTCTTCGACCGAGTCAAAACTTTGAATCGTCACGCCATGCTCGAGCGCACGGCGGATTGCGTTCGGTGCCTTGACCGGGTTAGAAAGTACAATCTCTTCTGCCTTAATACCCATCGCGAGTAACTTCTCAATTTCGGCGATAGAAGCCGTTTCAAAATGCGAACCTTCTTTTTTGAGGATCTCAATAATTTCAGGGTGTGAATTTGATTTGATAGCGTACGCTATTCGAAACGGGGGCAGCGCCTTTTTCAAATCAAGATAGTTCTGCCGAATGCGGCTGCGGTCAATAAAGAGAGCGGGTGTTTCGTGTTTCACAGTTTTAAGGTGGCGAGTTGCAGGTGGTTTGCGAGTTGAACTAAGTTCTTATCAAGACTCCAGATGCGCGCACCCACCGTCAATGCTGACATAATTAACATGACATCAACAAAAGACACGCCTTTTGCGAAAAGTTTCTTTGCTTCAATGAATTGAAAGACTTCATCAAAGGCAATCATCGGGGCATAATTGAGGCAGTGCAAAGCCGAAAAGAAATCTTGACGGTCGATTGACAAGTTACCAGCCCTGAGTTCAGCCTCGACCAGAATATGGGTCAGAGCTTCATCGTTGGCGATTAATTCATTCAAAACGGTTGAATCGATTGTCTTGCGAAAGTACGCAATCCAGACGCTGCTATCAATCAGGGTTTTCATAACGTCGGCGCGGCGCAATGCTCGCACTCTTGTCTGCACCAAAGAACTTCGTTAACCTCTCGCGGCCCTTCTTGGCAACCAATTCTTCGAGCGCCATGTGAATCAGTTTGGTCTTTTCGGTCACGCCGGTTTCGCGTATCGCCTTGGTGATGAGTTCGTCTGAAAGATTCAATGTCGTTCTCATGCAAGAACCTGTATTCGTGTGCACAGTCCGTCAATACTAATCTGCATGATTAATGCAGACCTCTTCAGGGCCAGGGCAAAAAAAAACCGGGCAGCGCCCGGTCTTTTTCAGTACCACCGGTGCTGTGGCTTATTTCTGCACGTCTTTCATCATCGCCGCGAGGCCCTTCTTTTGCAGGGTGCGCAGCGCACGCGTTGAGACGTTCAGGGTGATAAAACGGCCTTCTTCTGGCAGAAAGATGCGCTTCTTGTGCACGTTTGATTTGAACGTGCGGCGCGTCTTGCGGTGTGAGTGGCTCACGTTGTTGCCGAAGCGGGTTCCTTGTCCTGTTAAGTCGCACTTTCTTGCCATGGTTTCTCCTGAGTGAAGGGCCAGAATGGTGCGCTTCAACACCGCGTAAAGAAAAATGGGTGTTATTGGCGCGTCGACATGCCCACATCAATAAAAGCCTGAATTTACGCGGTTTTTCCTTTACAGTATGGATGCACAAAGCTATTATGTCGCATCATGGCAGATAAAAAACCCCTCTCTAAGAGCGCGCTTCTCTCGGCGCTGTCAGAGAAAACCAACCTCACAAAAAAAGACGTCGACGCCTTTCTTGAAGCGCTCACAGAGATCGCATATAAAGAAGCAAAATCTGTCGGCAAGTTCACACTCCCTGGTTTCGGTATTCTGAAACTCGTGCAGCGCGCAGCGCGTATGGGCCGTAACCCTGCAACCGGCGAGCAGATCAAGATTCCCGCTAAAACAGTCGTTAAATTCAGCGTCAGCAAAGCCGCTAAAGAAGCGATTGCTGGCAAACCGAAGAAATAACGGTTCGACAGGCTCTGAAGCAGAGACTCGGCTTCGCCTCGTCACACCGCAGACTATCCTGCTGGTAGGGCTGGCCGACAATTGAACGCTTATTTTCTACCTGATTGACAAAGCTGCCGGGCCGACAACGCGCTCGGCAGTTCGCAATCTTCTGAACGTCAGGGGGCGGGGCTTTGGGGTCGAGGGTATTCTCGACCCATTTGCTTCAGGGCTGCTGATAACCGCCACGGGTGATTCAACCCGGTTTCTAGAATACTTTCTCCCTTTTAAAAAGACTTACAGGGCAACGATTCGGCTCGGCTACGAGACCGATACTCTCGACTTCACTGGCTCCCTAATTAGGGAAAAACCCGTGCCTCCTTTCGAAAATGCGGATTTATTAGCTATACAGGGCCGGTTCACCGGTAAAATTCTGCAATCCCCCCCTCTTTATTCTAACGTCAGGGTCGAAGGTGTGCGCGGGCACATGCTGGCGCGCAGCGGCAGCGAGGCCGAACCCGCGCCGCGCGAAGTCGAGGTGCACGCACTGGTACTGCACGCGACCGCACCCGATACATTGACGATGCATTGCACAACATCGTCGGGCACGTATATCCGGTCGCTCGCGCGCGATATAGCGGCCCGGCTCGGCACCTGTGGTCACCTGACATCGCTGCGCCGAACGAGCATCGGTGCGTGGTCAGTGCCTGAAATCGCCGGTATGGCCGAATGGGGTCAAATCATCGAGGCTCGCGCAGACTTCGAGATGCTTGATTTTTTTCCGTCAGCGCATGTGACGCACGCAGAAGAAGCAAAGTTTCTCAACGGAAATCCGTTTTCGCCGCAGCAAAAGCCTTCGGCTACCGGCATCTTGCGCATAGCCGCGCCTGAAAACTTTCTGGGTCTATGCCATTATGATGGTGACAAAATTATCGTAGAGAAAGTTTACCCCACAGGCGCGGGGGCGACATTTCCGCAGTGGCGAATGGATAAACCGTAGCTGCAAGAGTTTATTTGCCAAAAGCCAGTCGGTAAACGGCACCGAATGTGAAATAGCTCAGCGACGAGCGGCGTACGTTCTGGTTGTCGAGCGGCTGAAACGCCGACGCAATATTCGGAAAGTTCACATAGCGCATGCGCAGCGTGACGCCATAGAATGACTTGTTCAGATCGAGCGCGATGCGCATGCCCGACGCTTTGCCCGCGCGGCTGTTATTGTCGAGTTCAAGTTCGCCAAATGACAGCACATAAAGTTCAGACGTCTGGTCATAGATCGCGAGTGAAGTACCGAGGCTTAACCCGAGGTTTGCGTGAATTACTGGTAGGTTATAGTTCGCGCGCACATCACCTTCTATGTTCCATAAGAGAAACAGGTCAGAGGTGGTCTTTGTCGCTGGTTTGCCACTCATGATGTCGAGGTAGGTTGCATAGTCGAGGCTGAGCCGCACTGGGCCGATGTTGAAGAGGCCGACACCACCGTCGAAGTAGATCGTGCTCGACCAATCAAGCAATTCGCGCGGGTAAAGACCTGCGGGGTTCGGTTTGCTGAACGACCGATAATTGATGCCGTAAGTTATCCATGAATCACCCGAGTGGGTATCGGTTTCGATGCCGAGAGTCCATGAGTTGATGTTCTCATAGGTGGTTGGTATCAGATTGCCTGTAGGCGTCTTGGGGTAAGCGAGTTGGCCGAGTAGGCGAATTGTGCCAAAGTACACATCGGCGTCTATCGATGTTAGCGCACTGGCGTAACGATAGAACTGCGTGTGGCGTTCGACGTAGTTTGTATGGTGGTTGATGCCGACGCCGACAGATTTTTCTGTGTAGTGCGTCGCGCCGCTTTCAACCTTCAAATCGGGCAAGACTTCTTTCGGCGGTTCCTGTGGTTTTTCAGCTGCCTTTGCGAGGGTAATCTTGCCGCCTTCTGGTTTTGGCGCTGCAGCGAGTTTGGCCTGTTCGCGCAATGCATCCGCTTCGATCGCGCGTACAATTTCTGTCGCGACCCGGTTCGTGGCATCAAAAAGAGTCGCGTCGACTGCGTTCGCAATTTCGGGTACGTTGATGAATCGATCGGGTGCAACATAGACGCGCGTTGCGAAAATGATTTCTTTTTTATTTTTGCTCAGCGAATACGAACCCACAATGACATAATCACTGCGCGTCAAGATCGCGATCTGTTTGACATCCGCATCTAACGGAATTTTACCGGGGCGCCAGAGTTTCTTGGTTTCGCGCTCGACGGCCATCTTATCTGCGCGTGCATAGTCAAACTTCTGCTGCATCGAGGCATCGATTGCGTCGGTGAGCGAGGGGGCAAGATAGCCATAGTTCTTCGAGCCCGTGGCATCGATATAGGTCGGCAACGCCACGGTCGCGAGGCTGTTCACGCGCGTGGGCGCCTGGGTAGGCGCAGCCGTGACGATTGTCGCCGCGGTGAGCCAAAGGGGCAGAAACAGGTGAGATTTTTTCACAGGGATGAAATGCCCGGTAGTCGAGACACGCGGTCAACGTAAGGGTGGGGCTGAAAAAGCAGCTTCAATCTGCTTGCCAGCTGCCCCATGGCTATGGAATTTCATAGCTATACGGCCAAATATGTATTATAGTTTTGTATTTGGCTAAATGTCGCAATGATTGAGCCCGACCGCATGAGCCCCAAGAGCCTTGTTGACTACAAGAACCCCAATTCACGCGAACAGGTGAGGTTTTTCGCGGGCACCGGGGTTATCGGGGTGGGCATTGTTATTAGCTATTTCACGGGTGTGCCCCCTTATTGGCTGGGTTGGGTTGCCTTTGCTGTCGCCGCATTCTCGGTCGCGGGCAACGACGCCATTCAGACCGTCGGTACCTTCATTGAGAGTAAAGAAGAGCTGCACTGGTTGCCGAAGGTGCTGTTTTTGTGCGGCATTCTGATTGCCGTTCACGTATTCGCCTGGCAAAAGCATGGCCATGAAATACACTTTGAGCGGTTGAACTCGTTTCCCGAAGTGAAGAACTTCAACCTGATACAGCTGCTTGCTCCATTGGTGCTCGTGGTGATTACGCGTCTCAAAGCGCCGGTTTCGACGACGTTCTTAATCCTCGGGCTTTTCGGCAGCCAGAATATCGAAAAGATGCTCGTGAAATCATTTGTCGGTTATGGCATCGCCTTTTTGTGCGGCATTGCAGTCTGGGGTGTGCTGGCGCGTCTTGACCCGCATGAATACCAGGACGACCATGTGCCTGACGAAAAACAAGAACGCTTCTGGAGCTCGCTGCAATGGTTTTCAACTTTGTATCTGTGGATAGCCTGGCTGTTGCAAGACACGGCGAATATCGCGGTCTTTTTGCCGAGACAGCTGAGCATCGCCGAGCTCGCCGCTGCGCTCGGTCTCATATCGATCGCGCTCATGATTATTGTGCGCACCAATGGTGGCACGATTCAAGAAGTCGTGAGCGAAAAGTCAGATATCAAATGGTCTAAGGCGGCAACGATTGTCGACCTTGTTTATGCGACCGTGCTGCTGATCTTTCAACAATGGAGCAAGATGCCGATGTCAACGACCTGGGTCTTTCTCGGCCTGCTCGCGGGCCGCGAAATCGTGCTGCATACCATGACCTCACGCGATCAACCCTACCTCGACACCTTTCGCAAAGTGGGCAAAGACGTCGTGTTGGCATCGCTTGGCATCGCGGTGAGCATCTTCATCTTTGTGTTGTCATCGTACTTCTACCCAAAGTAAACCATATCCCGCTAGACGACCTGAGAAAATGTCTTTGATAGACACTTGGGGCTTTGCCCCAAGTGTCTATCAAAGAC
>JAKQXK010000499.1 GCA_029561505.1 Spirochaetota bacterium
CGCAGTGGCCCACCATAATCATCAGATCGGGACGCAGCACCGCGACGTGGTCGGTAATGGTCTTCGCATTTGCGGGGCCGACGCCGATATTAATGAGCGTAATGCCCGTCTGGCCAGGCAGCTCGTGGTGGTAGGCCGCCATCTGCGCGCCGGGGTTTGCGGGCTTTACGCAGTTGGGGTAAAGCGACAAGAACGCGTCGACGTGCATGCGGTAGTTGGTGAACAGAATATAACGCTGAAAGCTTGTTGCAGGTGTCGATGTATAATGCGAAATGCGGTTCAGCGACAGCTCGATGCGCTCTGCCGCAAACAGAAACAGTTTCTTTTTGCGTAAGTCCCATTCGTCTTCGCTGAGGCTCTGAAAAAGTTCAGGGTCAAAAAGATCACGGCGCGTACGCGATGCAGAAATTTTGATATCCGCACCGCGGGCAATCAGCCCGCCAAATTCGCGCCGCAGATACCAATCGAGGGCAGCCGGGTGCGCAAATTCGCCGCTGATCTTCGGGTTGTGAGTCGACCAGGGGCGCGTGACTTCAACAAGCGAATACTTACCCGCGTCGTGAATCTGTTGCATCTGCGAAATATATGCTGCAACGCGCTCGTCTGAAACCATTCGCGCACCCGCGCGCGCAATCAAGCGATGTCAAGCCAATTGCGGCTCGCGCGACGGCACGAATCCAATCAAAAACAGTAATCACTTGTTTATTGTTCTATAGACAAATAATGGCATTGACGACGCATCGTCGTCCATCTACATATGGGAACGCACTTTACAACACTTCGGCGTCTGACGAAATGACGGTCAGCTGATTTGGCAAGTAGCTTGCTTGACTTCAACACACTAAACTCATGGAACAAAAAATGAAAATACATTTCTCTCGTCTGTTTGCGGCGCTGTTCATGCTCGCGCTTGCCGCCACGCCACCAGTGGCAGCGCAAACCCAGTTTCCCGAAATACCTAAACTTGATGATGAAGCCGAGGCAAAGAAGAACGAAGCCGAAAAAGGCAAAAAGGCCGACGAGAAAGGCACACCGGTCGCCGCTAAAGAAGAATCTGACAAGAAGCCCGCTGACAAGAAAAACCCAACACGCGATAACCAGTTATCAGAAGCCGCGATTGACCGCACCGGCCAATGGATCTACGAGTTCGAGCGCCAGTTCGCGGTGCGCAAGGACAAGCCCGAATTTGAATTTCTCTGGGGCTTTAACATGCTGCAAGAATTTCACTCTTATAACAACGCCGACTTGAGAAAGCTCAACAGCACGAACGACTTTCAGATTCGCACGACCGACGACCAGCAGGGTCTGGCATTAACCCGCGCCAAGTTTGACACCTCTTTTATGTTTCCGAAACAGCGCGTCGGCGTCGAGATGTCGTTCGGCTTCGACGGCGTCTGGGGCAGCTTTCAGCTGCAGGGCAACGGTAACCCCGGCACGCGTATTGCGCGCGCGAATATTTTTTGGGAGTTCTTTAATTTAAACGGCCTCGTCGCCGACATGGTTATGGGCCGCCAGTTTTTCAGCGTCGGCGGCATTCAGAACGACTACATGCTGCGCGACGTGCTCGACGCACTCGTCTTTAACGTACACTGGAAAGATAAAGTCGACATCAAAATTCTCGGCGTCGACGTCTATTCGGGCGCCAACAGCTACGGCGCAGGCGAAAACGACCGCTGGAACGACGAATTTCAGTATTTCTCGCGCGACACGACCAACAAACTTGCGGGCCTTAACGGCGACGTTTCGACTTACCGCACGGGCATCGTCGCCTCGGGCGAGCCCTTCATGAAAAAGCTCATGAAGCTCAAACTCGACCCGCGCGTTTACGCATTCTATGCGCGCGTGCGCGGTACGAAAGGTGGTTCTGATTATTCAGAAAACGGCCGCATCGGCAACTTCTCAGATAACGACTGGTCGGGCCTTTTCGGGGCACGACTCGCGGCGCACCTCAACGAACAGGTGCCCGTGTTCAGCCAGCTGATCGTCTACGTCGATGGCGCCATGTCGACAGGCTCAGACCTGCGCCGCCAGGGCCAACCGGTTGCCGATTACACCACATTCGGCTTCGGTGCAGGCACAACCGCGAGGCTCAAGACGCTGTTTGGCTGGCTGGCACCCCTCGGTGAGGTGGATTTCTTCTATGCGCAGGGCCCGCAGTACGACAAAAACGGCAACATGATCTCGCACGGTTTTATCTCGATGCGCGGTGACCGCATCGGCGGCACGCTCATGCGCCGCTATTGGGGTGTGCGCCCCTCAGGTTACGTCGGCTATAACGGCATCGACGACACCCCGTTTGACGCGAACCGCAAATCGGGCGTCTTGATGCTGCACGCTGGCTTCGGCGTCGAGATGTCGAAAAAATATGTTGTGCGCGCCGACATCTGGCATGTGCAAGACACCGCCTCCACTGCTGTAAACTTCAGCCCGAACAACCTCGACCTCATCAACAACCCTTACGTTTCACGCGCCGAACTCGACGCGCAGCAGCGTTTCGGCAAAGCCCTCGGTCAAGAGATCAACCTGACGCTGCAGTATTTCCCGAATTCACTGCTGATGTTTCAGCTCACGGCAGCGATGTTCATACCGGGTTCTTTCTTTAGTACACCGATCGAAGACATCGTAAGCAAAAACGGCGCCCCCAAAGGCGGCCCGGCCGACGCCGACTTCATGGGCGTATTCTTAAGGAGCACGATATCTTTCTGATGGGTAATCGAACCTCACCCCCAGCCCCTCTCCTTGAAAAGGAGAGGGGAGCCAGGTCAATCTTGGCTCTTTGCTGCCTGGCTATGGGCTTAAACCCATTGCTGATGAATTGCACCAGTTCAGTTGGCGAACTCTGGCCCACGGCGATCAACGTCGACCGCAAGCGGGGTTGCGCAGAAATTCGTGAGGTGAACTGGGCGGGTTCGATGAAGAACGATGGCACGTATGATGCTG
>JAKQXK010000541.1 GCA_029561505.1 Spirochaetota bacterium
GCCGCCACATCGATGTAGCCACCTTTTTGATTAATAATAAAGAAGAACTGGCCATAGTAACGCATATTGGGCGCACGAAACCTGCCCTTGAGGGCGACCATCGCTTCTGACTTTAATTCGGCCATACCCCCGTGTGCGGTGCGTACCGCTTACGTCAAGCTTTTCAGCCCCATTTCGCCTTGAAATCCACTTAAAGCAGAACGGAAATTTCAGCCTAAGCCTGTCGTGAGTTGAACCATGCCTTCGTCTTATGCGCCGAACCTGCTGTTGAATATTCATTTACAGCATGAGTCGGCGACTCGTTTCAGCGCATGATTCAAGATCGCGATTACGTCTTCACTTCAGAGTCAGTCTCAGAAGGCCACCCCGACAAGGTGTGCGACCAGATTTCAGATGCGGTGCTCGACGCTTACCTCACCCTTGACAATACAACACGCGTCGCCTGCGAAACCCTGACGACGACCGACCACGTAACGGTTGCAGGTGAAATTTCAACGTCAACGAAAGGGCATATTACAAAAGACAAGATCGAGCAGATCGCGCGTGATGTCATGAAAGACATCGGCTACGTGCACGACGATATTGGCTTTGACTACCGCACTGCGAAGGTACACGTGTTGCTGCACGAGCAGTCGCAAGACATCGCGCAGGGTGTTACCGGCGACGGTCTGCACAAAGAAGAAGGTGCAGGCGACCAGGGTATGATGTTCGGTTTCGCGATCGACGAAACCGAGGCGCTGATGCCGATGCCGATCTATTATTCACATAAGATTCTCGAAGAACTGACTCGCCTGCGCAAAACCAACGCGCTGCCATTTCTGCGCCCTGACGCAAAGTCGCAGGTAACGGTGAAATACGAAAAGGGCAAACCTGCCGGCATTCAGACCGTAGTCGTGTCTACGCAGCACACACCCGACGTCGAGCATGCTAAACTGACTGAACAGGTCATCGAAATGTGCGTGAAAAAAGTGCTGCCTGCCGAGCTGCTGAAGGGTACAAATTATTACATCAACCCGACCGGCCGTTTCGTCGTGGGTGGCCCTCACGGTGACTGTGGATTAACAGGTCGCAAGATCATCGTTGATACGTATGGCGGTTATGGTCGCCACGGTGGCGGTGCATTCAGCGGCAAAGATCCCTCAAAGGTCGACCGCAGCGCCGCTTATATGATGCGATACGTCGCGAAAAACGTCGTGGCGTCGGGTATTGCAAGCCAGTGCGAAATTCAGGTAGCTTATGCAATCGGCGTGGCAAAACCTGTTTCGCTGCTCGTGAACACCTTTGGCACGGGAAAAATTCCCGATGAGAAGATCGAGCAGATTATTCAGGCAAACTTCGACCTGACCCCGCGTGGCATTCGTGAAACGCTGAACCTGCGTAACATCAAGTACCGTCCGACAGCAGCGTACGGGCACTTCGGTCGCACCGGTCAGAACTCGTTTACATGGGAAAACACCGACAAGGCGAGCGTATTCAAGTAATCGTCCTGACCCGAGCCAACAGCGCGGGGCGGTTTGCCGGGGTTTGCCCGCAGACGCCTGCCGCGCCGACCAAGTGAACTTGCCGAACGGTTGACGACGTGACTCAAATTCGCTTATTGCCTCAAGTCAAGACATCAGGAAAGGTTTAAGAAATGCCCAATATTGCATCAGCCAAGAAAAGAACTCGCCAGAACGAGAAGCGCAGAATGAAAAATCAGGCGCAGAAGTCGGCGATTCGCACGCAAGAGAAGAAGCTCCGTCTGCTCATTGCTGAAAAGAAACTCGAAGAAGCTCAGAAAGCGCAGGTGCAATTGAGCTCATTGGTCGATAAAGCGGCAAAAAGAAACCTAGTTCACAAGAACGCTGCTTCGCGCAAGAAATCGCGCACAGCTCTCTTGGTAAAGAAAGCCGGCGCGGCGCCAGCGGCGACGTAAGTTTTGCTACGACGGTAGAAGTACCGTCAATATAAGGGCGATTAGCTCAGTTGGTTAGAGCACCTGCCTTACAAGCAGGGGGTC
>JAKQXK010000584.1 GCA_029561505.1 Spirochaetota bacterium
GATGCCTGGCATCAGTATCGGCAGCGCGTTTGATAAGCCCGGTGACATCAAGACGAGCGTCTGGCGTTATTCATATGGTATGGGCTTACGCCTCGCCTGGAACCAGGCAACCATCGTTATGGTAGATTATGCGGTGAGCAAAGAAGATTCAAACATGTTCATCAACTTCAGCCATATCTTCTAAAAAATAGCATCTGCGTGGGTTTTGCCCACGCAGATTTTTTGAACCACCGATCTTTAGGCAGCGTCAAAGCTGCATGAAAAAGAAAGTCATCTATATTTCGGCCGCAGTTGCCGTCGTTACCATCACCGCCGTTCTCATCAGCCTCGGTTCAAACAGGTTAGTTCTGAACACGCGTGCAGAATTCAAGAAGGCAGAAGCGGCTGCGAGCGAAGTTGAAGAAGAGGCCGCGGGCGAGTTGCGAACGCAACTGTCTGGCAGCGCCGCTGCCCCCACAGCAAATGCAAGGCGCACAAAAGATGTGCTGACACATCAAGAAGGCCATAACCAGGTGTTGGCCATAGGCCCCGTTTATAAGCCGGCGCAACAGACAGACAGACGCCTTGAATATCAGGTAAACCTCAACTACCAGATTAACGACCTTAAGGGTGCACGCGCGTTTTTTAATCAATGGATTCCGCGTTTTGGTTTTTTACAGAACGAAAGCGCTTCGGGTCAGGGCGACGGTCACATGACGCTGAGCGTCAGAGTGCGCAGCGCAAACCTGTATACGGCGCTCAGCGAACTTGATGCCATCGGCACGCTCGCACACGAACAGATCAACGTTGTCGACCATACTGAAAATGCCGTTTACCAGCAGATGCTCGCGGCGCGCGAACAGATTCGCCTGCGACGCCGCTCGGTCGCCGCGGGCCAGAATGCGGCGGCCTCGCGCAATTGGCAGGCGGCCGAAACTCTGCTCGCAGCAAGCGAAGACAAAGAACTGCAAACCCGCATCGAAGAATGGCGCATCAACGACAGAGTGCAGTGGGCAACCATCACCGTGCAGCTGACAATGCCTGCAGTAACAAAACCGGCAGCGATCGAGGTGCCTCTCTTTCAGAATGCATTTGTCGGATTTCTCAACCTGCTGTTGCTCATGCTCTATGCAGCAATCTACGTTGTACCCATAGCTGGTTTAATCTGGCTGGGCTGGCGCGCCTCTCTGAAGTTTATTTCAGCGAGGGGCTTTAGCCCCTCACTGAAATAAAAATCTATTTGCAGGCTCCGGATGCCTGCTAACAGGTTCCTTTTTCAGGAACCTGTTAGGCATTGATAAACCGGCGGCGGTAGATGTTGATGAGAATACCGACGCAGGTGTAACACAGAAGCATGTGAGAACCACCGTAGCTGACGAAACTGAGCGGTATACCCGTGACGGGCAGTAATCCGACTGAAATGCCAATATTAATGAAGACGTGCAAAAAGAAGATGAGGGCGATGCCCGAGGCAAGCATCGCGCCGAAATCGTCTTTTGAGGTCACCGCGATGTTGATCGCGCGCAGAATGAGACCGAAGAGTAAAAAAAGCAGCAGCGAAGAGCCCCAGAAACCCATCTGCTCACGGACGACCGAAAAGATGAAGTCGTTGTACCATTCGGGCAGAAATGGCGTGTCGCCTTTTGTCATGTCGCCTTTGAATATGCCCTTACCGGCAAATTTTCCCGAGCCGACGGTGATGAGCGAATGCCGCAGCTGGTAGCCCGCACCTTTCTGAAACTTATCGGGATTCACAAACGACACGATGCGAATCACCTGGTGCGGCTTGAAGTTGATAAATTTATGAAACATGTAGCC
>JAKQXK010000585.1 GCA_029561505.1 Spirochaetota bacterium
GCTCGCCGCCACCAAAGATGTGTTCGTTTTCTTCAGCAAGAAACCTGAATTGCAGACGGTTGTAACGCTGGTCGCGCGCCCTGATCGAAAGCACCGGCCCAGCTGCGGCAACGCGCAGCGTCACGTCTGCGATCGCCGTCGACCCGGTGTTACATTTGAGTTGAGCTTCGATCTGAATCGCATCGGCCGTGATCACACCCGTACCCAGACGGGCAAGCCTGCAGTTTTCTTTCACCGTTTCTGCCATTGTATAGCTCGCCATGCGCTCACGTACCATCTCGTCAGCGCGGCGCAGGGTAATAAAAGCCTCTTTAAGGTTTAACCGCAACAGCACACGGTTTTGCCGCTCATCCAAAATGCGCATCTCGGTCGGGCTCGTGTCGACAATGACGGGCTTCAGCACCATACGCTGCGAAAACCCGCCCGCCAGCACCACCGGTTCATCAAAGCGGCACGCGGGCACGAGCAGCGATAATACCGCCAAAACGGTGAGAGCTATAACCTGACGATTGCGACGCATAAAGGCGAAAATCTGACGTGCGCCTGCCCGGACAATCACGTTAACGCCAGCCCTTTTATCTGTTGCCTGCCCTGGGCTTTTTTTAAGACTCGGTTTTATATGAACGAAATCATCGCGCGCAAGAAAGCGGGCCTCAAACTCACCAAAGCCGAAATCGAACGCGTGGTACGCGGCGTCACAACCGGCGAGATACCCGATTACCAGATCACCGCTCTGCTGATGGCGATCTGCTTTCAGGGAATGGACGTCGAAGAGCGCTCGCAGCTCACGCGCGCGATGGCCGAAAGCGGTCAGCGGCTCGACTTTTCAGGTGTCAAAGGCATCAAAGTCGATAAACATTCTACCGGCGGAGTCGGCGACAAAACTTCTCTGATGCTCGCCCCCTGGCTCGCTGCGGCGGGCCGCAAAGTGCCGATGATTTCAGGACGGGGGCTCGGTTTCACCGGTGGCACGCTCGACAAACTCGCGGCGATTCCCGGTTATTTTTTTGAACACGAACAGGTAAAACTCTCGGCCCACCTCAACGCCACGGGCTGCTTCATCATCGGGCAGAGCGCCGATATTGCACCGGCAGATAAAAAAATCTACGCGCTACGCGACGTCACCGCGACCGTAGATGAAATTTCACTGATCACGGCTTCGATTCTGAGCAAGAAGCTCACCGAAGATCTCGACGTACTCGTCATGGACGTCAAATGCGGCAGCGGCGCATTCATGCAGAATCTAGAAGACGCGCGTGCGCTGGCAACCTCGATCGCCAACACCGCCAACAAAGCGGGTGTCAAAACCACCTGCCTCATCACTGCGATGGATTTTCCGCTCGGCCGGTTCACGGGTAACACAATCGAAACCTGGGAAGCCTTCGAATTCTGCAAACCGAACGGGGTCTATTTTGAAACCGCGGTAAAACTCTACGTCAAAAAAGCGAAGCTCAGCCGTGAACAAATGCTCGTGGCGTCGCTCGTCGAAATCACCGTCGAACTCGCAGTGGCAATGCTCGACCCCACTTCGCGCACCAACAAGACTGCCAGAAAAAAAGCCACAGATAAACTAATGGAGCTCTGGCAAAATGGCAGTCTGCGCCAGCGTATGGAAACCTGGGTCAAGGCCCAGCAGGGTGACGTTGCCGGTCTTGAAAAGAAGGGCGAACAGATACTCAAAGCATTCGCCACAAACGACAGCAAAACGGTGCACAACTACCGCGCCCCGGCAGCTGGTTTTTTCGCACACGCCGACAGCCGCGCGATCGGCAACCTCATGGTCGATCTGGGCGCGGGCAGAAAAAAATCAACCGATACCGTGGTCGATCAGGTTTCGCTCGAAATGCTCAAATATCCGGGTGAAGCCGTGAAGAAAGGCGAGAGCATCTTACGCATCTACAAAGAAGACCTGAATGCTAACGATCGCAAGCAGGTTGACAACATTTGTAAAACGGCGTTAAAACTTAGCAAAGCCAGACCAAAAATTGCGAAGAACATATTGGCTCGAATCTGATCTGTTGCTTCAGCAACTGAATACAAAATTACTCAATGCCCGCGCCGGAAATTTTTCCGAAAATACGGAAAGCCTCGGCGTTTGCGATTGCAAACGCCTGCTAAAGCGCGCCGTCGCTTGGTG
>JAKQXK010000598.1 GCA_029561505.1 Spirochaetota bacterium
ACGTTATCCTGAGTTTGCGCCTTCGATCAAATCGACAGAACTTCTGTGGCATGATCACGAAAACCGCAAATACCTGATTCGTTATGAATCCTCAATACCGGTAATTAACACAACCGCAGTGTCAGAGCAAGAAGTGCACTACGACATCGCCAACACGGTTTTTCATTTTCGCGAAACCAAAGGCACCTTCGGCCGCTTCGAAGGCTATCGCAGGCTCACTGGGCTTGCGGGCGGCAGATCGGCGATTGAGTCTGAGGTGCGCTATTCGTTCGGCGGCAGTCGGCTGATGGCGGCGATGGTAAACAAGGCGACGCAGGGCATAGTGCAGTCGAACCTTGAGCATATTCAAGAAGGTATAAAGAGGATAGCCGAAGCGGGCAGGGCTGATCCGCTGCATGCGGTTTTGGGCCGACTCAGCGTCACGCCGCAGATGCTGTTTGCGCAGGGTGTGACGCAGGCGTTTCTCGACGAGCATGGCATCGTTGGGTTAGAATTGGCCACTTAAATTGGGCGAACCCGGCTCGCCGAATGTATCTTTTCGATATGAGAGTTGAAGAAAGCCAAAGTTCGTCGACCTCGAGGGCCATTTACGAGTCGCAGCAGGCGGCACAAAAAGAGGCTCTGAACAGGGTTGAACCCGTACAGAAAGACCAGCCGGCTCAGGCAACTGGTACCGCCTCGGCGATCGATACCTACGCCTGATGCGGTTATTTTGCGCGCCAAGCGCGCAAAATAACCGAAAATAACCTATGGCGGTAGACCAGGCAACGAAAAAGCTCTATAATGAGCGCATCGGGCAGCAGAAGCTGCAAATCGCAGAATACGAAAAAGAACTCGCCGCGTACAAAAAGGCGATGACCAGCAACAAGAAGCTGAAGCCGTTTTTTCACCTTGGCAACATCAGCCAGCAGCTGCAGATAGTGAATCTGCAAATGGAAATGAACGAAATCTCTGAGCAGATGATGCAGGTGAAGAACAACTCGTTCTTAGATAATGCGCGCAAGAATCTCTACAAAATCTTTGCCGATCTCGATGCCGTGGTCAGGGGTGACGTCGATGAATCGATCGATTTTAACCGCGACGAGCTCGACAAAATAGCCCCTTTTTCGCCCAAGCAGCGGCTGAACCTTTACCGGCATATGCGCCGCGCGATCGACAAGCTGATTCAGGCTTATGGGCAGAACACAAAATGGCTGTGGTCTTTTCCCGAACTCTATTCAAAGAGTGCCGTGCTCGGCAAGAATATGATCGACTTTCGTGAAGTACAGGCGAAGCGTGACCCGCGCGAAGAGTTCTTCTATGACCGCAAAGAGCTGGTTCAACTCGTGAAAGACGATCTGCTCGACGCTTCGAACCGTTACCGCGATAAGTATGAGATCTCAACCAAGGCTACGGGCGACCTGATTATGGCGATCAAGCTGCTCGATGGCCTGCGCCGCGTCGCGACGGTGGTCAAAGACGACGCGATGGCCGCCAAGGCAAAGACCGGTATTGAATCGTATAAGGCACGCATTGAAAGCGAAAAAGATGAAAAGAAACCCGCGGTGAAAAAATAACTTAGCACCGGCGCCGAAAACGCTTGACGCAAGGGTTGTTTGTTTCGTCAAAATCATCTGTGTTACGCTT
>JAKQXK010000599.1 GCA_029561505.1 Spirochaetota bacterium
GGGGCTTTGCCCCTTTTTTTATGCCCTGACCGCCAAAAGTGGACATCATGGTATTAATAAAAGCAGACCTTTTTATCCTTTACATTCGGTGCGGGCATTCGGCCATGGCGCGTGAGCATGGCCGCCACGCAGACAAGGTTAGTGAATTTGCAGAGTGAGCAGATCGTCTGCGCGCACTGCGGCGCTATTGTGCCGTCAGCCATGGCCGCGAAGCACGCGGGCCCGGCAGACGGTGCAAAGGTGTTCTGCTGCAATGGCTGCGAAACCGTCTATGCTATATTACGCGACCGTGACCTGCTCGGTTTCTACGACTTGCCCGAAAATAGCGTGGCGTCGCTCAGAGAAAAGCCCACCGGTGATTACAGTTATTGCGACAGCGGGTGGTTCAAAGACATGTTTGTCAAGACGACGCAGAGCGGGTCGTGGTCACTTTCGCTCAAATTGCCCGATATTCACTGCGCGGCCTGCGTCTGGCTGCTCGAAAAGCTGCCTGAAATGCTGCCGGGTCTTACGGGTTCGCGCATCAACTACCTGCGCAAGCAGCTGACGGTTTCAGCGACGGCAGATGTGACCCCGGCGCAGGTTGTGCAGCTCGTCGCTGATCTGGGTTATGCACCCGATTTCAGCCGCGAGAGTGCGGCCACGCAAAAATTGTCGGCCTATGACAAATCGCTGCTGAGACGCATGGCTGTTGCCGCATTTGCGTTCGGCAATGCGATGCTTTTCAGCCTGCCGGAGTATTTTTCGAACAATGTCGAATCAGCCTTTTCGAAAACTTTCATCGTCTTGAATTCAATTCTCGCAACGCTGGTACTGTTTTATTCGGCGGGCGAGTTCTTCAAGAGCGCATGGCGTGCGCTGAAAAAGAAACAAATCGTCATCGATCTGCCTATCTCGATCGGCATTGCTGCCATGTTTGTGCGTAGCGGGGTAGATATCGCGACCGGTACAAGCGCCGGTTATTTCGACACCTTCGCCGGCCTGATATTCTTTCTGCTTATCGGACGTTACGTTCAAAGCCGGTCTTATGCCTGGCTGAATTTTGAACGCGACAATCTGCTTTTTTTACCACTGGCTGTGCGCGTGCAATCGGCTGAGGGCGAAGTTTTTACCCCGGTGAAAGATCTGAAGCCCGGTGATACTCTGCGGCTTCTTGCCGGTGAAATTGCCCCCGCGCGTTGCCGGGTTATTTCAGATGAAGCCGCGGCAGACTATGCATTTATCACGGGCGAATCTGTACCCGTCTCTCTCGTAAAAGGTGATATGTTTGAACCCGGCGGCAAAGTCGTCGGGCAATCGGCGAAGCTTACGGTGACCGAAGCCGTCGACCAGGCGCAACTGAACCGCATCTGGGAAAATGCCCCGCGCGAGAATGAAGACGTTCTCTCTCGCCCCGCAGGCGGTTTTGCGGAGCGTATTCTGCCCTGGTTTACTTTTGCCGTTGTCGCGATCGCAACGGGTGCCCTGCTGTATTGGCTGCCGCGCGACCCGGCCATCGCTTTTAACGCATTTTCGGCAGTACTTGTGATTACCTGCCCATGCGCGCTCGCGATGGCCAAACCCTTTTCGTTCTTCACCGCGCAGAGCGCGCTCGCCCGCCAGGGGCTGTTTCTCAAATCGGCGCAGACGATTGAGAAGTTCTTTGAGATCAGAAATATTGTTTTCGACAAAACCGGTACGCTCACTCAGCCGGGCAAATTTGACATTGTGTATGACGCCGTCGCATCTGATCTGACCGAGAACGATCGTCGGGCGATTTCTGCGCTTGCAGGTGAATCGACGCATCCGCTGAGTCGGGCCGTTTCGCATTGGCTGGGTGCGGCAATCTATGAAGTGCCCGCCGAATTCACCGAGCGGCCCGGTCTGGGCGTGAGCGCCGTGATTGCCGGTGAACGCTATTTTCTCGGTTCAGCTACCTGGCTCGCATCAGAAGGCGTGGTCGTCGCAGATCTGCCGGCAGCAGAATTCAGCAGCGTCGTCTGGTGTGCGCGTGGCAAAACCTGTCTGGGACGCTTTCAGATTCGCAACCAGATGCGCGAACAACTCGAGCCAACGCTCGTTCGCCTGTCAGGCAAATACAACCTCTCTTTAATTTCAGGCGACAGCGATGCAGAGCGCGAGCGCTTTTCAGCCATATTCGGCGAAGCAGCAAGTCTCAGGTTTAATGCGCGGCCTGAAGAAAAAGCCCGAATCATTGGCGAGTTGAAGAAAACGGGCCCTGTCATGATGGTAGGCGACGGACTCAACGACGCCGCAGCGCTTTCAGCGGCCGACGTCGGCGTCGCGCTCACCGAAGACAACAGCCATTTTTCGCCCGCAAGCGACGCGGTGCTGGCCGCCCGAGCGCTGCCGGCCTTGCCGGGTCTGCTGGCGCAGGCCCGCCAGGCGCGCAAAACTGCCGTAACCGCGTACGGATTGTCGTTCGCCTACAATGCCGTCGGTATCAGCGTGGCGGTGGCAGGCAAACTCACGCCTCTCTTTTGCGCTGTACTCATGCCGGTAAGTTCTCTGAGTGTCATTGCACTCGCATTTGCATCTGCAGCAGTCGCGGCACGACTCCGGGGGAAAATCTGATGGAAGCACTGTTCGTTCTTCTTATTTTTAGTCTGTTGCTCGGCCTTGGTTTTCTGGTTGCGTTTTTCTGGGCGCACAATGCAGGGCAGTATGAAGACACAGAAACGCCGGCGATCCGCATGCTGTTTGAAGACAAGCCCGTCAAAGCGGCTCAAGGCGATAGTCTCATTATTAAAAAAGTGAATAAAAAAACTGAAGGAGTACAATATGGCGGCTGAAACCGGGGTCTTAGAGACCTTTGAGTACGACAACCGAATCGTTCGCAATTTTGCGATTGCAACGATCGTCTGGGGTGTCGTCGGAATGTTGGTGGGCATCATCGTAGCGGTGATGCTCTATTTGCCTGATTACCTTGGGCATTTTTCTTTTCTCTCGTACGGGCGCTTGAGGCCGCTGCATACCAATGCGGTGATCTTTGCGTTTGCGGGCAATGCGATTTTTATGGGCGTGTACTATTCGTTGCAGCGCCTCTTAAAAGCGCGCATGTACTCCGATTTGCTGTCTAACATCAACTTCTGGGGTTGGCAGTTCATAATCGTTTCGGCTGCGTTAACTCTGCCGCTCGGTATTACGAGCAGCAAAGAATACGCAGAACTTGAGTGGCCGATCGATATAGCTATCGCAGTGGTCTGGGTTGTCTTTGGCCTCAATATGCTGATGACGATTCTGAATCGCCGCGAGAAACACCTCTATGTCGCGATCTGGTTCTACATTGCAACTTTCGTCACAGTGGCGATGCTGCACATAGGCAACTCACTCGCGATTCCCGTTTCGTTTCTGAAAAGTTATTCGGTTTATGCGGGCGTGCAAGACGCACTCGTGCAATGGTGGTACGGGCACAATGCCGTGGCATTTTTTCTCACGACACCGTTTCTCGGAATCATGTACTATTTCGTACCCAAAGCAGCGAACCGACCGGTTTATTCGTATAAACTTTCGATCGTGCACTTCTGGGCTCTCGTATTTATCTACATCTGGGCCGGGCCGCACCACTTACTTTACACATCGCTGCCAGACTGGGCGCAATCGCTTGGTACCGCATTCTCTGTCATGCTGATCGCACCTTCATGGGGCGGTATGATCAACGGTCTTCTGACGTTGCGCGGCGCGTGGGACAGGGTGAGACAAGATCCGGTTCTGAAGTTCATGGTCGTGGGCATCACCGCTTACGGTATGTCGACTTTTGAAGGCCCGATGATGTCTCTGAAAAACGTCAACGCGCTCACTCACTATACCGACTACATTATCGGTCACGTTCACCTTGGTGCTCTTGGCTGGAACGGCGGACTCGCCGCAGCCGTGCTGTACTATGTGATTCCACGCCTTTACGGTCGCCCGATCTTCAGCATGAAGCTTGCTAACTTTCACTTCTGGATCAGCACAATCGGTATTGTTTTTTATGCGATACCTATGTATTGGGGCGGTATTACGCAGAGCTTAATGTGGAAACAGTTCACCGCAGAAGGTGCGCTGATGTACCCCAACTTTCTCGATACGGTGACGCAGATTATTCCGATGTATGTGCTCCGTTCAGTCGGTGGTACGCTGTTTTTCACCGGTTTCGTTGTCATGGCGTACAACATCTACAAGACTATTCGCTTAGGTAAGTTTATACCAGGTGAAGAAGCGAAAGCGCCAGCGCTGGTCGCCGGCCCTGATGAGCATGCCCCGAAAGGTTTTCGCCACCGTATTCTTGAGCGCAAACCACTCGTCTTCACAGGCCTCACACTTGCGGCTGTGCTTGTCGGTGGCATTATCGAGTTTGTTCCCGTGGCGATGGTGCGCACGAATATTCCGACCATATCAAGCGTGAAACCTTATACGCCGCTTGAGCTCGAAGGCCGCGACATCTACATTCGTGAGGGTTGCAATACCTGCCACTCGCAGATGATTCGCCCGTTCAGGTCTGAAACCGAACGTTACGGTGAATATTCGAAG
>JAKQXK010000607.1 GCA_029561505.1 Spirochaetota bacterium
GAAATACCATCTGATCGTGCCCGACGTGCCCGGCTTTGAAGAGCGCACCTACCGCGACCACCAGACGTACAACATGGAATTTTACGGCGAATGGTTTCGTGAATTCTGTGCGAAGATGGGATTGAAGAATTTTTACCTGGCGGGCAACTCACTCGGCGGAGGTATCGCTCTGCAGCACGCCGTGCATTACCCCGAAGATGTGAAGGCCGTAGCGGCGGTGAACAGCGCCGGCGTAGTCGGCGACAAGATCACGGCGGTCTATGAAGAAGTGCAGCAGGGCAAGAACCTGTTTCTGGTTTCTGACTGGTTGGATTTTAACCGTTTCTTAAGCCGCATCTATTACAAACTCGCGGCGGTGCCTTTTCCGATCAAAGCCTTTCAGTACCGGCGGTTTCGCCGTTATGCCGGTCACTATGACAAAGTCATGAAAGACCTGACGCATGGTTTTCTGAACAGCGATGAGGATGCAGCGAAAGACGTGATCAACCAGTACTCGCTCGACCACAAAATCACCAAACTCGAGCGACCTACGCTCGTGCTGTGGGGCCGCGAAGATTCGCTGTTCCCTGAAATGTTCGCGCGCCTGACGCATGCGAACATTCCCAATGCGCAGCTCGAATTTATCGAGAACTGCGGCCATTGCCCGCATCTCGAAAAACCGAAAGATTTCGCTCAGCATTTGGCGAAATTTTTTGGCTGAGCAGGCGATGCCGCTTGGCAAAGCTGATAAGATCAGGCGGATTAATCTGTTAAATGAATCTCTTACACAGCTCGCAGAGCTTCGTGAGTAACTCATTCAACCTAATGGATTCTTCACCCGCAACCCGGCAAACCTGCTGAAATCACGGTCGAGTGTGTAGATGACGCGCACACCGTTCTCGAGACAAACTGCCGCAATGCGTGCGTCATGCACCGCCGAGCCTGTAACGCGGCTTTTCGCCAGCAGCGGGGCCAATATTTCGAAGCTAGAGCTTGATTCCGTGAGAATTTGAACCGCGGGGGCTGCGATAAGGTGTCGGCATTGCTTAATCGCCGTCTCAGGCGCGGTGGGGTTCTTGAAAATACGCGCATTGGTGACGATGCCAAAAAACTCAACAATGCAGTGGTAGGGTATGCCATGCTTTTCGTCTGATGTAAGCGCCGTTTCAACGAAAGCCTTTGCACTTTCATGCCACGGGCTATCGGCGCGATGCGCGTAGACCAGAATATTGGTATCGATGGCGTTCACTTTTCACGCTCGTAGAGCAGGTCGCGCATTTTCGGCCAGTTCGCTTCAAGTTCTGGAGATACGAACCCACCTTTGCCCGCCGCCTCTATGCGCCATGTTTTTTTTACCGGAGTACGCGCAGCGCCAAGGTATGCACGCAGCGCATCTTCAACCAGCCGGGTCATCGTCGTGTGGTTCTCGCGCGCATGCAGTTTAGCCTTCTGCACCAGCTGATCAGGCAAGATCATCGTGGTTTTCATATCGGCAATATATAAACTGCCATATCATATGGCAATCTATTTGGCACAATGCCGTGGGTTGGCAAGGCCAACCCCGCTTGACCACCTGACATGGTCGGGTTCGGTTGGCGCATGTTTATTGGACACTTCGCTGTCGGCTTTGCGCTGAAAAAAGCCGAACCTAAGGTGCCGCTCGGCGTGTGGTTTGCTGGCGCGATGTTTCTCGATATTCTCTGGCCGATTTTTTTGCTGATCGGCATTGAGAAGGCGAGTGTCGTGCCGGGCATCACGGTCGTCACGCCGCTCAACCTTGAAATTGTGCACTGGTCGCACAGCCTGCTCATGTCAGCAGTGTGGGGAGTGCTCTTCGGCGCGGCGGTCTATTGGCGCGTGCGCACCGCCAGGGCTTTCGTGCTGATTGCACTCGCGGTGATGAGCCACTGGCTGCTCGACTATGTCACGCACACAGCCGACATGACACTCGCACCGCACGGCACCAAGATGGGGCTCGAACTCTGGAACTCACTCGCCGGCACGCTCGTCATCGAACTCGGCCTATTCACAGCAGGTGTCGCGATCTATGTGCGCATGGTAGAACACGCGGCAAGAAGTGCCTGGGTTCATTTTGCTATCCTCATTGTCTTCTTTCTCGTGATGTACGTCGCCGCAATCTTCGGGCCACCACCGCCAAATGATCAGACGGTGCTGGCGGTCAGCGCGCTCGCTCTCACGCCGGTGATTTTTTGGGCGAACTGGCTCGATAAAAAATTAGGATTACGTACGTTCTGAACCATGCTCGAACTGCGGCCGACATGCGAGAACTGTAACCGGCTTTTGCCGCCCGAGTCGGCCGAGGCTCGCATCTGTTCTTATGAGTGCACTTTCTGCGTGCACTGCGTCGACCACGTGCTGC
>JAKQXK010000643.1 GCA_029561505.1 Spirochaetota bacterium
CTTGCCTTCAAGGCACTGGCTGCGGTTTTGTTGTTCTTCTCGCTAACAGGGATGGCTTTTGCCCAAGAGACGACCCCACCCGCAGAGGTTCAGGCGCCGGCCCCCGCGCCGGCAAAAGAACCGAATCAGCCCTCGACCAAAGGGGCCGCTGAAGCGAATCAGACCGAGGCGGCGCCCAAAACCGACAGCAGCGTCGCCCCGGCGCTGAGCGAAGCTGAGCGCGCAGAAGCTGAGGCGCGCAAAGCGGCCGCTGAAGCAGAAGCAAAAAGAGCCGCGGCAGCGGCCGAGGCGGCGCGCATTGCCGAAGCAAAACGCATCGAGGCCGAGCGCACGTGGTTTGATAAGTTACTTTTGAACTCCAAACTTTATACGGGTTTGAACGCTGGCGTGGTGATACCGTTGAATTCGCTTCATTCGACTGGCACTGGTTTTGGCATGACGATCGATTATCTTGCATACCAGAGGTATGGCCTGCATTTCGGCGCCGAAACGGGGCTCTTGCCGGCAAAAAAAGGTACGCTGCTTTCTGGCGCAAGTTCGATTACCATCTCTGATCAGGGTACGATGGGTTATTTGAATCTGCGTTTCGCGGCGCTCTATGCTTTTCCCAAAATTTTTGATGTCGATACCGCCGCGGGGCTCGGTCTATCGGTCTACCGGGTGAACAGCGGCACGTACAACTTCAACACCGCCGTTGCGCCGGTCATTATGGGCACAGCTTATTATAGCGTGCTGCCCTACCTGCAGGTCGGCCTCATCGCCCAGGTCGTTGCAGCCTCGGCATCGCGACTTTCATCAGCGAGCACCGAATACACGCTCGACAGCTCACAATCTCTCGCGACGGCATCGCTGCAAGCGTCGGTGCGGTATATCTGGTTCTGAAAAAGACGCAGGCGCGCAGAGACCTATTTGCGCGTTGAACTCTTGATCTCTGTCTTTTTTACCGTAATCGCCTGAAAGTTTTTGGGCTTGATCACGAGCGCTTCGGCAGATTCGCTCAGCAATTCACCAGAAACGTGATTACCGTCGAAGAGCTCTACCGCAACTGTGACAACGCGCAGCGGGTTTGGCTGCCGATTGGCAGCACCCTTTAGCAACTGCGCATTGTCGAACGTAGCGTTAACGAAAGCTGCGAAGATAGCCCTTTCATCGGGACGAATTTCGCTCACTGCGCCGCCCCGACCATCGTCAAAGTATTGCTGATTAGCAGTCACCGCCATCACGCGACCGCCCTCTTCGACGCGCACGCTGCCTTCTTCAACCTGCAGCAATGCCTGCTGTGCGTTCGCCTTAAGAATAAAGCGAGTGCCGGTGACGCTGAACGTGCCACGCGGGGTTTCTATCACGAGGCTATTGCCGCTCTTTTTTTCAAATTCGAACCGGCCCCAGATAGCCCTTGATTTGAGCCTGAAGTTCTGCCCCTGGCTCTGCAATTCGAGCCCTTCGCCATGCCGCAAACCCAATTGCAGCTTCTGTTGAAAGGTATAATTTGTCAGCGCGGGGTGCGCGTGGTCGAAAGCGACGCGATTTAAAGGCTGCTCCGCAAGACCCAGAAACCATACTGCACCCGCTGCGATCAGCGCAGTTGCCGCCGCCGCAATTGCCGGCGCCCGCCACGGCCCGGCCAGAAGTTTAGCGACAAACGCGCTCTCGCCTTTCTGCCGGCTGCCTTCGCCATATTTCTGCCAGATTTGTTTCTCGATATGCGAAAAGTCAGCCTGCTGCGCAGCGCCCCCCGCTTCGAGCCCCAGCCGCTTTGCAGCCGCGCGGGTTTCGTCGGCTGAGCCGTCAAAAAGCAGGTCGATGTCTTGTTTAAGTTGTCGATTCACGCGAGGCCTCCTGGTTGAGCAATTGGTATAGAATTTCTTTCATTTCTTGAATGCGGCGGTTGAGTGACCGGGGCGGTATTTTCAGCACATCGACAATCTCTTCGAGTTTCATCGCTGATTCGACGCGCAGCAGATAAATCTCTTCATAAAGAGGATTTATAGCTGCGAGATGAGCGAGTATCTGATCGCGCAACACCGATTTTTCTGCATCATTTGAACTCTTGTTGCTGTCGGTTATGAGCTCAAGATTGGCTTCGATAAAACGCTTTTGCTTGTTTAGATGCTTGAGAGCAAGACTGCGCGCAATCGAATATAAGAAGCTGCGTGCGCTCTCTGCCATTTCAAGGTTCACTTTCTGCAAGAAGATGATAAATGTCTCTTGCAGAATATCTTCGCTCGCCTCTTGCTCGCGCGTGAATTTTTGTATATAAAAAAAGATTTCTTTGCTGTGTTCCCGGTAAACCTTGTGAAACAACTCTTTGCGTAAATCGTCGCCGGCGGTACTGATATGTGTGTTGTTCAAGTAAAAATCAAAGCGGCAAGGATATTTTCGAAGCCAGCTGCCACCGATTGCCAACCCTGATTCTGTGTGTGCTGATAAGCCAATTTGCATTCGTGTCTGCCTGAATTAATAGCCGGTGGCAGCCACTCGTCGGCCAAAAAAAAGTAGCGCACTCTGACTTTGCGGCGCAAGAGATTCTTGTCCCCATTGACCTTGTGAGCCTCACAAGACCTGCAACTCAATATTTCAAAAGACGGTGATTCTCACTGTCGCTGATATAGAGATTCTCACCAATTGCGATATCTGAAGGGCCGTAAAAAGAAGCCGCAGAAATGCCAGCGTAATTTGCAGCAGCCGATGAAAAATCGGCCCCCTGCCCCAGAACTACAGAAGCTACCGTTTCAGAGCGGCGATAATAGAGAATACGGTGGTTACCTTTGTCGACGATGAACA
>JAKQXK010000684.1 GCA_029561505.1 Spirochaetota bacterium
CGCAGCTTTTCGTTTGTGCGCCCGACCGAGCTGAATAAGCTCAAGCGCCTCGAAAAGCTGCACAGCATACGCATATTACCACACGATGTGCCCGCCGCAGAAGCACTGCAGAAGAAAAAAGTTTCTTCGCTGCTCACCGAAATTAGCGAGGTCACGAAGCGCGCGAAACTTAGTCAATATCTTGAATATGTGCAAGACCTCACGAGTGACGAAGTGTCCGTAGAAGAGGTTGCTGCTGCAGCGATCAAGATGCTGCTCGAAAAGGATAACAAGACCTACGACACAAAAACGCAGTTTATCTCTGCGCAAGACGAACTGAAGAAAGTCAAGAGCGACAAACCGCGCCCGGGCAATTACCCGCCGCGGTCGGGTAAGAAATTTTATAAGAATAAGCGCAGATAGTCAAAGGTTAGCGGATGCTGAAGCGAGAGCACGTTTCATGAGCCTCACGCAGCAAGGTAGCACACTGCTCTGGAAAAACTCTGCGGGCGGGTTTAGCACTGCCATCGACGGCTTCATGTTCCAGAATGAATTCTACCGAAGAGTAGATTAACTCAATCTACTCCGCTTTGCCGGGTGCAAGCAACTTACCCAACTGCTGTAAAAGGTCGGCGCCGCTGGATACCGAGATGCTGTTTACCTTGCTTGCAATCGCTTCGATGTATTCCCATTCTTTGAGCTTGATCAGAAGCGGGTTGTTTTCCATCAGTTTGACGGTGTTGAGCAGGCTGCGCGTCGATGCTGTCTCTTCGCGGCGCGTGATGACGTTTGCCTGCGCGCGCTTCTCGGCCTCGATCACCTTGTTGAGAATATCTTTGATCTCACCGGGAAGAATGACGTCTTTTACGCCCGCGTGCTGAAATTCGAGACCCCAATCGCCCGCCGTTTGCCTGAGTTTGCCAAGAATAAACTGCCCGACCTCTTCTTTCTTCTCGAGCAACTCGTCGAGCCGCAGCATGCCGACGTATTCGCGCAGAATCAGCTGTAGCAATATATAGAGTTGTTTTTCATATTCTTTGATCTTCTGGTACAGCGTCACCGGGTCGACGATACGGTACTGGCAAATAAAATTCAGGCGCAGTGTCACCTTGTCGTGTGTCATGATCTCTTGCCCCGTCATGTCGAGCTGCTGTTGGCGCATGTCGAAACTCTGCGCAGTCACCTTCGTCGGCCCGCTCCAGAAATAATATTTACCCGGTTCGAGCAGGCGTGTGAATTTGCCGTTGAAGAACAGCATTGCTTTTTCAAATGAGTTTAGATTGACTACCTGCACGTAAGGCGTGAATTCTGCGTGCGCAATAACCGACGGCGAGATCGAATCGGGTATGTCAGGGTTTGAAAAATCGATGAGTTCAAATCGATTCTTGCGCAGCGTGTTGAAGAACGCTGCTTTGCCCGGCTTAATGACGCGCTGAAAGTGCTCATCGGCATAGTGCAGGGCAATCTGTTTGTCGCCGACGTCGACGACATCGACGAGCTTCATGAGCTCTGCGTCTTGCATGAAAACTTCGAGACTCTTGGTCGATCTAAACTCATCTGTGGCTTTGTGCCGCTCGACGACAACTTGGCCCAATGGTAACAGCCAATGACGGCCCGACCGCAGAAATCTTTCGTAAACGCCGTTACGGTAAAGTATGCCTATCTCGTCGCTTTGAATCGTTACAAACATAGATCCTCATTCTTCTGTATTTCTTCAACCATGGGAGCCACCACAACACCTGCGGAAAGCCGCTTGAGCTGCCCCGCTGCAGTGCGGGCTTGCGCTGGCACTGTTTGAGGGCGGCGGTATCTGCGGTTTGCAGGGCAGGTTATCTGGCCGCCCAAAGGCAGGCCCCCATGCCCGAATAAGCCTTTTAAGGCGTGCTCAGCGCCGTGCCCGATTAAGGATTGGCACCCTCCTGAAAGCTTCACAGGCTTTTGCAAGATTCGAACTTGCTCCCCTTTCGGGTTATCCAGTCTTATGCTCTACCACTGAGCTACAGGCATTGCTGCCTGGCGGGATTCGAACCCGCGACCTTAAGATTAATGGTGCCAGCGCGCCCGCCATACCATGCCCACATGCCACGGCAGGGGCAGTATCTGGTGTTTTGACACCCAGGAGAAACGCCACCGGCGGGTTATGGATTTGCATAACCAAGCAGCGTCAAGCGTTTGGCGCGTATGCACAGCCACGACGTTTTGGTTTGTCTGGCACAACCAGAAACGTGCTCTGTCGCATGCCGGCAGACTCGACAAAATTGTTCAACGAATGGCTCGTGACCGACGGTGTGCGCGCAGCCGGCATGCCGGCACTCATCGTCGGTGTCGCGCAGAACCTAAATGCGATCGGGTTCGATCTGATTCGTATCACCGTGATGGTACGCACCCTGCACCCCGAGATCGAATCTATTCGTTTCGGGTGGACAATCGAGCACACTGAGATTCCCCCGATTGGTCAGCCGTTTTTTCTAAAAAAGCGTATCCGTCAGGTGGGCGACCAAAACGTCGAAGAAATCAGTTTTTCACACGGGGCCTTTGCGCGGTCAGCGCCTTACCAGGTGAGTCCCTATAAGAGGCTCGAACTGGGCGAAAACGAAGTGCATTCGCCAATAAAAGACACGGGTAATGAGTTTCCGATTCTCGACGATATTCGGCTGGGCGGCGGCACAGACTATTTTCTGTTTGCTCTGCCCCAGATTGGCGACGTCGGTCACCGCATTAGCTTCGCCACGCGCCGACCTGCAGGTTTCAGCGCCGAGCAGCTGCGGTTTCTTCGCGATGCCGCAAATCAACTTGCGGTTGCGATCGAACTTCAGGTGAATCGATTGATCACCGAAAACCTGCTCGCCGTCTATCTCGGATTATTGCCCGCGCAGAAAGTGCTTTCTGGCACAATTAAGCCGGGCGATGTCGAACAGATCAGCGCGGCGATCTGGTTTTCTGACCTGCGCGGTTTCACCGAGCTCTCGCAGGTCACTGAATCGAGAGACCTGATTGAATCACTGAATACGTATTTCGAAACGATTTCGAATCCGATTATCGAAAACGGCGGTGAAATTTTGAAATATATCGGCGATGCGGTTCTGGCGATTTTTCCCGTCGAGAATCAAGACGCCCTTGCAGCGGCGAAGCGGGCGTTCAGGGCCGCGCAGACCGCGAACGAAGCGGTGCGCCTGATGAATGAAAAAAGAAAGCTCGCGAATTCAGCAGCAATACATCATGGTATCGCCCTTCATATCGGCGACGTACAGTATGGCAACATCGGCGCCAACCGCCGCCTCGATTTTACCGTGATTGGGCCCGCTGTGAACAAGGCATCGCGCGTCGAAAGCCTCTGTAAAGAAACGGGTTATGACCTGCTGATGTCAGGTGATTTTGCAGCGTACATTAGCGGTGCGAAAGAAATCGGTGAATACCAGCTCAAGGGCATCGCGCAGCCTGAGAAAATTTTCTGCGTGCATGAACGTACCGCGCCATAGACGGGTTGCGACCAACAAAATGTACCAAGCTCACAGCTATGTCGTTGGCAACGAAAAATTGAAGCTCTGGCTGTACCCTGAGAGCAAATCATTCAAACTGCATTCTCTTGAAGACGAATGGGATGACTGGCCTTACCCGCACAAAATGGAATACTACATCGAAGGTTTTCTCAAAGAAATCGGCAAAGTCAACTCTTTGCAGTCGCTGATTCGTGTCTGCCCGATTCATTGCAACCAAGACCAAATAACTTCATTCATCTATAAGACCTTGGTAGAAGACGATCTCTTCTATGCGCAGAGCGAAGAGGTCTTTCATATTTCGTCTGAGCTGAAAATTTCTGATTCTTTGGTGAAAATAACGCAACAATCGCAAAACGGAGGGCCTTACGGCGTCAGAAACAGCAATCACTCATACGAGTGTAAGGTTTTTCAACCGTATGCCCTGACAATTCAGGCCTTTGACGACGCCTTGAAAGTTACCTGGCCCCGCTTTTACAAGAAATGGGAAAAAACCAGCGATGGTTCTGAAATTTACCAAGGGCTGGTGACTTTCACTTCAATCTGCAGGCCTATTCCCATTTAGAGAACATCTTCTTCACTGAAAACACCGCGAGATGCAGCGATGCCTTGATCCACGACAGAATGCCCAGCGGGGCAGAGAAGATCAGGGCGGATTTCAAAGCGCCATAGGTCTCGGGTGAAAACGGAAACCACCACAGGTTGCGCGGTGGGTTCATGATGTCCCAGTTGACGACCTGCGGCTGTGTCATTTCTTCGAGACCCAGCGCTGAGTGTGTGCGGCCGAGGCCACTTTCTTTGAAACCGCCCCACGGGGTTTCTGAAAGGCCGTGCGTATAGAGGTGATCGTTGATGGTGATGGCCCCCGCCTGAATCTGTGGGGCGATCTTCTTCGCTAGCTTTGTATTTTTTGTCCAGATCGAGGCGGTGAGGCCCATCGAGCAGTCATTTGCGAGGCTGATGGCCTCGTCTAATGAATCAAACTTCATGACGGGCAGAATTGGCCCAAATGTTTCTTCGCGCATCAGCGGCATGTTATGGTTCACGTTGGTGACGAGAGTCGCAGGAAAAAAATTGCCTGCTTTGCCCGCGCTTGCCGTGGCCTGTGACTCAGCCATCACCTTGGCGCCCTTCTTGACGGCGCTCGCAAGGTGTGACTTGATTGTCGCCAACTGGTCTTTCGTCGTGACCGCGCCCATGTCGATATTAAAATCGGTGTCGGCGCCGTGGCGCATTGCTTTGGTCTTGCGCGCGAGCAGCTCAACGAATTCTTTATAGACGCCGCTCTGAACATAAATGCGTTCAACACCACCGCATGACTGCCCTGCATTCTGGTAGCCTGCCCATGCGGCGCCGTTGGTCGCGCGCTCGATATCCGCATCGTCTAAGACGATCATCGGGTCTTTGCCCCCGAGTTCTAGCGATAGCGGCACAAGTTTCGCCGCAGCCTGCGCCATGAGTTTTTTACCTGTGGGAACAGACCCCGTGAAAAAAATCTTGTTGATACCGTGATCAATCATCGCCGTCGACACTTCGCCCCCAGAGCCAATCACATGCGTGAACAACCCTTCGGGTAAACCTGCAGAACGCACTATGTCTTCAATGGCCTTGCCGCAAGACAGCGTCACGGCCGCGACCTTCAGCACAACTGCGTTGCCCGCCATGAGCGCCATCACAACTTCACCAAACGGAATCGACAGCGGATAGTTCCATGGGCTGATAATGCCGACGACACCCCAGGGTACGCGAATAATTTTCGATTGTTTGTTGAAGAACAGCCAGCTCGAGCGGCGCAGGTTCTTTTCTTTCAGCACCGAAGAAGCATTTTTAGCGTACCAGCGCACTGCGAGCGAGGCGGGTATAACCTCAGTGGCGAGTGCATCGGTGCGCGATTTGCCGTTTTCGAGCGAGACGATGCGCGAAAGTTCATCGGCGTGCTCGGTGATGTACGCACGCATACGCAGAATATGGCTTGCGCGTTTGCGAAAGGGCAGTTTTGCCCATTCTGCCTGAGCCTTGCGGGCATTTGCGAGAATGCCGGGAAATTTTTTCAGATCGGTGTTCGCAAATTCGGCAACTTTTTCGCCCGTCGCGGGGTTATAGGTGACGGTAGTTCTGCGGGCCTTGGCTTTTGGGGTGGGTTTCTTCATGGCGCAAACAGGCGATTTTTCAGCCGGCACGTAAAGTGGTTTTGCGAATATATAATCTTTACAGCGCCGTAAAGACTACGAAACCATCGGCGATGCAGGCCGTCAGACGCCTCTGGAATGCGTATCAAAATTCGGGCAGTCGCCATTTCAGCGGCGCAACAGATCTGAAGCGCAACCGCGTCTTGAACATGCTTTTCTCGATGAGCTTCATGGGCGGCATCTATATTGCCCTCATCGAACTCGCATTTGCTGCCGTCTTGTTGCCGCGCGACTATGACCGTTATATAGTCTACCTGCCGCCTTTTGCTATCGCGACTCTTATCTACCCGTTGATGGTCGCGGTGACAGTTGTCATCAAAAACCTCACCGGCTCGTTTCAGGTGACGTTTCTGAACAACATCTTCGTGAACCTATTTTGCTTCGCGCTCGCCCGGTTTCTCGGTGAAAAAGCAAATATGCATCTCATTATTCTTTCTCAGTTTCCGATAATTTTTCTATTCTACCGGTACGGTAGCTGGTGGTCGATCTTTGGGCATATTGCTCTCGCAGTGTTAGGAGTTACAGCGACACTCATCTCGTACCGTGTTGCAGCCCCTCTGTATCCGTTGCCCGATGATCTGGCCGACCTGCCGGGTTACCTCTGTTGGATAGCCACGTTCTCGATGCTCGTTTGGTACTCGGTCTACAACTGGCGCGAAGTGCACATGACCGAGAAGCTGCTCGAAGACGAACGCGACCAGACTAGAGAGCTGCTCAACGAAACGATACCGATTCTCGAAAGAACCGAAGCGAAATACCGGCACCTCGTCGACGACTCATCAGATCTGATATTTCAGCTCAACGCTGACTGCAGAATTCTCAGCATGAACAAAACCTCGCAACGCCTGTTGAGTTTTTTGCCCGATGACATGGTCGGCAAGAACATGCTGAGCTATCTCACGAGCGAAGAAGGCGACGAGCCCGGCGTGAATGTGCAGATGTTCGCGAAGAATGTCAACGAAGTGCTGCAGGGGCATCGCCCGAACCGGTTTCGCGCGCGCTTCAGGCACAAACACCGCAGCGACGGTGTAGAACTGCACGTGATTTTACAGCTGGCAAAATTTCAAGGCGCGACCGAGATCATGGGCCACGCGACCGAAGTTGAACCCGAAGTCACCCTGCAGTTTCTCGATCAGGAAAAAGGCCGTTACACGCTCACGAACAATATTCTGCACGCAGATATTCTGGCCCAGCGTATCGCCGACCGTATCTCTATACATTTTACGTTGCAAGAACTGAACGCCGTCAGAACCTGCTTTCGCGAAATTGTGATCAATGCGATCGAGCACGGCAACCTCGGCGTTACCTTTGAAGAGAAAACCCAGGTCATCGAAAACGGCGATTTTATGGAGTTCTTGCTCGAGCGCCAGCGTGACGAGCGCTTTGCGGCGCGCCGGGTTCGGGTTGTCTATTTTGTCAGCAAAACTACCTTGATTCTTCGCGTCTCAGATGAGGGTGAGGGCTTCGATCACAGGTCATTCTTGAACAGAGCGCAGAACGACGACAGTCTGCTCTATCTCGAACACGGCCGGGGCATTACCATGGCGCGCAATGCATTTGATTCGGTTGAGTTTAACGAAAAGGGGAACCAGGTTACTCTGAAAAAGAATCTCAGCGGAGCTGACAAAAAAATTATCTGACAGGCTCTGAGGCAGCGCTCAGTCGCGCCAAGAACGCCACCAGCCCCGCAGCGCCGATACAGATCAAAAAACCTGCTGGCACGAACCATGTCCATGCGAGTGGCGTGAGCACCGCAAGCAGAGCCATGCCGATCGCCGAAGTGAGAAATCCGGCAAAGGCTGATACCTGGCCGGTGCGCCAGAATGCCAGAACGTAGAGACCGAC
Source organism: Spirochaetota bacterium (assembly GCA_029561505.1). Taxonomy (GTDB): domain Bacteria; phylum Spirochaetota; class Leptospiria; order Turneriellales; family Turneriellaceae; genus Turneriella. The sequence continues at coordinate 7,511 of JAKQXK010000684.1, forward strand.
GACACCCCCCGCAAGAATCGATGCGAGTTTCAAGGCGATCACCACGACCGGGCTTTTCTGGTCGGTGAAAAGCAGCGCGATGAGCATAATCGCCGCCGCCCACAGAATGGTCAAGAGCCGTGAAAGCCTCAGGCGTTTTTTCTCCCGGGTTGCTGATTCTGTGACGTTGTCGCTCGAACCACCTGTGGTCAGCACAGTCGAACCACCTGTGGTGAGCGCAGTCGAACCATAGTTTGGCAATAGATCCATCATTGTCGAAGAAGCGAGTGAGCTGAGTGTTGCCGAGAGCGTCGACTGGCCCGTTGCAAAAATCGCGGCCAGCACGAGCCCCATGAGGCCCGCAGGCAGGTGCTTAATAATGAAAGTCGGGAAAACCGCGTCGGGCGTTGCAAACGCCGCACCTTTAAAGAAGGCAAAGAGCCAAACGCCGATGATCAGAAAGAGCAAAAACTGTAGGTCGACGAGAATGCCGCTCGTGATCATTGCCTTCTGTGAGTCTTTGACGTTGCGGCACGCGAGTGATTTCTGCACGATTAGCTGGTCGGTGCCGTGCGACGACACGGCGAGAAATGCACCCCCAATAATGCCCGCTGCAAGGTGAAAGGGTTGTGTAAAGAAGGATTGCCAACCGTTTTCAAACCCGGTCGCCAGAAACAAAAATTTTTCCGTGGGCGCCGAAAACAGGGGCACACCGCTGAGTTGCAGCACCAAAACCGCAGCGAATGCACCGAGCAAATAGACACCCGACTGAATAAACTCAACCCACATCGCGGCCCTCAGCCCACCAAAAAAAGTGTATGGCAGCGTCACCAGCGTGAACACAAGAATCGACGTCGTGATTGACCAGCCGCTGATGAGGCTCAGAGGCAGTGCAGTCGCATACAGGCGCACACCTGTGCCGAGCAGCCGAGTAATTTGAAACAGCACAGCAGCGAGCCGCCGCATGTTTACGCTGAAGCGCTGCTCGAGAAATGCATAGACGGTTTCGATGTTGCCCCTAAAATATGCCGGCAGCAATACGAATGCGACGACGATTCGGCCGATCACATAACCGAAAGCGAGCTGCATGAACATCAGGTTGCCTGTGTACGCAAGACCGGGTATCGAAATGAATGTCAGACTCGATGTCTCAGCGGCGACAATCGACGCGGCTACCACCCACCAAGGCAGCGCATGGCTGCCTGACAAAAAATCAGCGGCGCTCGACTTGCGCTTGCTCGCGGCGAAGCCGACGAGCTGCAACAGCACAAAGTAGGCGGCGAGTACGCTATAGTCGAGGTAGTGCATGGGGTCTTAGAGACGTTTTTTTGTTCTGAATATGTGGTAAAGTGGTCATTGCTTAGGCAGATAAGGGCTTGCATCTCACAGACCCGAAACGGATTCCTGGGCGTCGGATGTACGGCATCGAGCTGCCGCAGTGAAAAAAGCCAGTTTACATGGTGAGAGCTTACGGTGCATGGCGTCGTTGTGATTAGAATAGTGTTACTCTTATGCGTGGTTCTGGTGCCCCTTTTTGCGGCTGAAGAACCGGAGTATTATTGTTACGACAAAAAGCGCGATATGTATGCGATGGCATATCCCGGTGATAAAGACGAATGTGAAGCTGATGGTGAAGGGAAATTTGGCACCTTTTCCCGCAAGAAGTTTGGCTGGCTTTGCCGCTATTCAGACAGCATATTCATGATAGGCAAAAAAACCAAGAAAGCAAAAGCCATGGAATATTGCGCTTCGGGTAAGCTCGAGAAGATAAAGTAGCACGCGCCCGAATGGGCAGAAATAAAAAGTACTGATTTAACGACGCAAACCAGAAAGCACCTTGAGCATGAGGCACGAAAAAATCATCCAATCGGTCAGCGCTTTAGAAGCGTGCGTCGGCAAAACCCCTGGCCCCAGAGATTTGAAAGTTATCGACTTTCTAGACGAAGAGGCCCTACGCTGGATATCGATCTCGCCTTGCCTTTTTATTTCATTGGCCAGTGGAGAACAGAACCTTGTTCATGCGACGATTGCTGGCGGTGAACCCGGCTTTGTGAAAGCTGGCGCACATGCCCTAATTATCCAAAAGGAGTCTGTCGATCGGCCAGATTCCATTAGCCAAGGTGACGGTTGGGGTTCTCTATTTGTGATCCCTTCATTAAGAGAAAGTCTGCGCGTTAACGGCACTGTTAAAGAAATTTCAGACCGCGAAATCACCGTCGAGGTTGCCGAATGTTATCTGCACTGTGCCAAAGCCTTCATGCGCTCAAAGTTGTGGCAAGAATACGGGCCAGGTTCAGATGTGAAAACTGAAAGCGGGTTTTGCGAGCAAGCCCGCTTCATGGTGGTAGCCACCAGTGACCATGCGAGAAGAGCAGACATGAGCCCAAAGGGCGACCCGGCCGGTATGCTGTTGCAGCAGCACGACGGCGAGTACTGGTACTCAGACCGACCGGGAAATCGCCGGGTCGATGGCTTCAGAAATATTCTCACCCAGCCGCAGATTGAAATTCTGGCCTTGCTCGCAGGCAGTTCGCAGATTCTGCGCATCAAAGGTGAGGCGGTGATGTATTCTGAGCATCAGCTAAAAGACCGCTTCATTGTTGCAGAGAAAGACCCTTTGCTCGTTATCAAGGTTCACCCCGAACGCGTTTCACTCGAACTTAGCCAGGCCTTAGACAAGGCGAAGCTCTGGCCCCCCAAAGAGCCTGCTCTGCAACTGAACCCAACAGAAATCTGGAAAGCCCATATGAAGCTCAGCAAAGTTAACGGATTAGAGGCGACGCTCGCAAAGGCTGCTGTCTCGATGCCAGGCGTTTTGCAAACCGGACTCGACTGGGATTACAAGAATAATCTTTACTGAAAGGCCGATAAGGGTGCTGACAAATCAGCCGAAGCTATTGTGAACGTTCACGGTCACGTTGCCGCAGAAACAGATCACGTTCGCCGGTGGGATTTCGAAACGTCAATAGCAGTTTTGTTTCGAGGGGTGAGAGCTTTGCTTTCACTTTCATGAAATCATTCTCTTTGATCAGGGTATAGTTTTTCGTCAAGGCGATCGGGGCATTGCTAAATTCTATACCCCGAAGAGTCACAGAGGGAAATCCGTACAGCACCCGAAACACTTCTCGCCCGAGGTGCTTGTCTTCGGCGAGAAAATGGAAAGCATCACCCTTGCGGTGGTAACAATAGAAATAGTCAAACCCCTGGTGCGCAATCAACAGGTGGCGGTCGGGCAGCGAGAGTCGATGCACCGCTGCCTGTACCTCAGCGTAGTCGATACGGTTGATCTGCATGTTGTGCAATAGCTGAAAATAAGACGTAGTGATGAAACCCGCTGAAAGTGCATAAACAGAGAAAAACGCCCAACGGTGATGTAGATTCGGTATGCAGTGTTGTAGTAGCAGAACAAGCGCAAGGGCTGTCGGCAGAATCGAAATCAGGTGCAGGCGAAAACCCCATTGCGCTTCGGCAGCGGCATAAAACGGGTTTGCTGTTACAACGATCAGCAGAACAACCAGTGTATCTGTAGCCGGGGCGGTTTTGAGCCACAACGCACGCCATACATATCGTGTGAGAAAAAGCATGTTCAGCGCCATAAGCGCCATGGCCTCAACGCCCAGGGGGTGGCTGTTGCCGTTCAGTTTGAGAATCTGCAGCGGAAAGACAGCGTCGAAGACAAAAAGATTACCCCAGGTAACGGCATTTATGCGAGCGCGGTTCTTGTAGATCAATAGCAGCAGCACCAGCGAAAGAACTGTCGCGGTGAAAATCGACAATATTCGCTGACGTTCGGTCGTCACGTGCCCGCGCACAATAAAATATGAGAACACCAGCAAGATAAAGATAGCAACAAAAGCCGTCTGCGTGTGGCTCACCACGCTACCCAGAAAGACACTTGCGGTGAGTAAGAACCATCGTTTATTCAGAATAATGTTACTGCTGCTTTGCAGTGGCTGCAGAATCTGGCGCAAGAGCAGAGTAAGAAAAATTAATCCCACGAAATTCTTGATGAAATTCGTGCGGCAGAATTGCAGGTATGAACTGGCGAGCAGTGCCGCGGCGAGGCAATCGGCGATGGGCCTTACAGCGAACAGACGCATGAGCACGCTGGCGCTCCAGAAAAATGCGACCGAACAAAGAGCCACAAACACTTTGTTCATCACAACAATGTCTGGCCCGAGGCGCGAGAACCACGCCATGGCAAAAAGTACCCATGAAGCATCGCTTGCGAAGAATCTGCCTTTTTCAAGATACGATCGTGTCTGTGCGGCGTAATAATAACCGTCGATGCCAATTGCGTAAGGCGAAGTGCTGAGCGCCCACCTGGTTGTCAGAAAGATAACAAGAGAAATCAGCGCGGCTGTGGCGATGCGGTCAAAAGTTTTCATTTTCGATGTTTTGCAGATAGACTGAGCGGCTGACTGTTTCGGTCGTTTCGTCCGAATGCCTTAGTGTGGTAACGGCCGTCAGATTTTCGCCAGCCTTGTCTTCTCTTCTGAATTCAATATGCGCGCGATTCACCGTTTCTTTCGCATAGACACGCAGCAGCAGTGCAGCTTGCTCTACTTCAAAAATCCACACAAATACATGGCTGGTGGTGTTGCGAAAGACGAGATTCTTGTGGCCAAACACAATCGCTGCGTCAGCACCCAAAGGTGTATAACGCTCGTCTTCGCGGTAAATATCCCGCGAATGCGCATGGCGCTCATGAACCGTCATGCCCAGTTTCAGCGCGGCAAGATACATGATGCCCGAAAGCTGGCATAACCCACCACCGTAGCCGGCAGCCAGCCGGCCACTGACGAGAGTGCGGCCGAGAACAAATCCGTTATGCGCTGCCGGGCGGGGTACAAAATGCCACCACGAAAACCAGCTGCCCGGTGGCATGACAAGGCCATTGAATCTGCCGATTGCGCGTTGCATATTCGCGATTTTTCCGCTGGCAAATTCTGTGGCGTGAATTGCCTGCTTCTCTTCGAGTACGATGCGCCAATGAGAAGACAGCAGATCGCGACGCTCACGTGCGAGGCGAAAATAGCGGCCGCGCAGAAAAAAAGCGGCCAACATCAGATAGTGACGCAACACGCAGAACATATTACCTGCGGGCCTCGACCGGCCGCAGCTCTGGCGAAGCACAAGGCAAAACGCTTGACCCTCTCCCGTTACAAACGAATTTCGCAGCCATGATACGTAAAACTTCCCTGCTTGTGCTGCTTGCACTGGCAACTGCATTCTGCGGCAAGAAAGAGCAGGCGCCCGCGGCCGTTGAGGCAACTGCAAATCAAGGCGGCGCCTTTAAAGAAGTTGATCATTACCGAACGGTCACGAAAACATCGACGGTCATGCGCCGCGGGCCGGGTAAAAATTTTGAAGCGGTCACCTGCGAGCTCATGCATGAAAAAGGCGACCGCAAACCAGCAAAGACTCTGCCACCCAAATACATCGTAGAGGTTATAGGCCGAAGCGAAAAACAAGAAACTATCGGCAACGCTACCGACTACTGGCTTGCGGTGCATCCGCTCGGTGTTGAAAACAACTACATGACTTCGAGTGACTGCGAAGAGACTGTCTGGGTTTTTGGCGGTCTTCTCGAAAAATAGACAGAAGTCAATCGCAGCCGGTAGTCTGGTTTCTTGCAGAAGCGAAACCGCGAGGTTACCACTAAAGCCCCTCGATAAAGCCCTCAACCCCATCGAGTAGCCTGACCGAGGTGCCGATGCTGTCGACAACAAGCCCGCCCTCGATGGCCGCCAAAATCACCGAGGCCAGAATGTCTGCCTCGGCTTTCGTCTTACCGATCGCGAGCAGTTGTTCGGCTATCCACTCGCGCATGCCGAGAAAGAATTGGGTAATTGTCGTTATTGTGGTTTTTGAAACCGATGCAGACTCGGCAGCCAAAATACCCGCTGTGCAGATGCGGTCGCTGAGTTGCTGCCTGATCAGGCTGATCATTTTTCTGAGGCGCTCTTTGCCGGGGGGCAGGTTGCGCGTGCTCTCGGCCAGTTTCTGCGACATCGTCTCAGCATAGTTGGCGGCGATGGCCTCAATCAGATCGTCTTTTTGCGGAAAGTGGTAGTGAACACTCGAAGACTTAATACCGAGCCCGGCCGCAATATCGCGAAAACTAAGGCTGCCGACACCCTGTTTTTGCAGCAGGGCATTGGCAAGGTCAATGATCTCTTCTTTTCTACTCATACGCGGCTGTTGCAGTCGGCGCCTCTATGTAATGAGCGACGACGCTGTCGGCCACATTTTTGAGTTTCAGGCGCACGGTTTGTACGCTGTTTGCGATACCCGTTGCCGATTGGTAGACGGCATGGCTGACCAGAATGCCACCCGGACGGCATGCCTTTTGCAGTCGCGCCGCTACATTCACGGCGTTGCCGATGAGCGTATTATCACGCCGGTCAGTGCCGCCGACATTTGCCCTGATCGCCTTACCGGTGTTGATGCCAATGGTAAAATCTAACTTGATCTCGCCGTCTGTTGCGCGCTGCACATTCAGCAGGTCGAGCTTGCGGTGTATCTTGAGCGCCGCTGCCAGCGCGTCTTCGCTACGGCCAAAAATACAAAACAGCTGATCGCCGACAAACTTGTCGACGTCTCCGTGGTGTTCAAAGATGATATCAACGATCAGCTTGAAATATTCATTGAGCAGCGACACAGTGCCCGACGGCCCCAGCTTTTCTGCGAGACTTGTAAAACCGACGACATCGAGAAAGAGGTAGGTCGCGTGCACCTCTTCG
>JAKQXK010000009.1 GCA_029561505.1 Spirochaetota bacterium
CCGCAAGGGTACGCCCCTACACAAGGTAGGTCACTTATCCGTACAGCTTACGCTTCGAGCGTGCTTGTGTCACCAATCGAAGCGCCGGTGATCTGCGCCTTGAGCAAACGGCGCATGATCTTACCGCTGCGCGTCTTTGGCAGCCCAGGGGTGAAGTGTATCACATCGGGCTTCGCGATTGGGCTGATTTCTTTCGCGACCTGCGAAATCAGTTCTTTGCGCAAATCGTCGCTCGGTATTTTGCCCTCTTTCAAGATCACGTACGCATAGATGCCCTGGCCCTTGATGTCATGGGGAAACCCAACCACAGCCGCTTCGGCAACATCGTGGTGCAGCACCAGCGCCGATTCAACTTCTGCAGTGCCCAGGCGATGCCCGCTCACGTTCATGACGTCGTCGACGCGACCGGTTATCCAGTAATAGCCGTCTTTGTCGCGGCGGCAGCCGTCGCCGGTGAAATAATAGCCCTTAAACGTCGAGAAATACGTGTTGTAAAAACGCTCTTTGTCGCCGTAGACACCCCGCATGATCGACGGCCACGGAAACTGAATGCAGAGATTGCCTTCGGTTGCGCCCTTGAGCGGTTTGCCGTCGCTGTCGACGAGCAGCGGCTGTACGCCAAAGAACGGTAGAGTCGCCGAACCAGGTTTCGTCGGTGTTGCGCCGGGCAGCGGTGAAATGAGGATTCCCCCCGTTTCTGTCTGCCACCACGTATCGACTATCGGGCACTTGCCTTTGCCGACAGTGCGGTGGTACCACAGCCACGCTTCTGGGTTAATCGGTTCACCCACTGAGCCTAAGAGGCGAAGCGACGACAGGTCGTGCTTCTTCACCGGCTCGTCGCCGAAGCGCATCAACGCGCGAATGGCTGTCGGAGCCGTATAAAAAATCGAAACGTGATGCTTCTCGATCACTTTCCAAAAGCGGCTCACATCGGGAAAAGTGGGAACTCCCTCAAACATGAGAGACGTCGCACCGTTGATGAGTGGCCCGTATAAAATGTAACTATGGCCGGTCACCCAGCCAAGGTCGGCTGTGCACCAGTAAGTGTCGTTTTCTTGAATATCAAAAACGACCTTGTGCGTGAATGATGCGTAAACGCCATAGCCGCCAGTTGTGTGCATGACTCCTTTGGGTTTGCCCGTAGAGCCAGAGGTATAAAGAAGAAACAGCGGGTCTTCGCTATCGAGAATAGCCGGTTTATTAACAGCGCTCACCTTTTCGGCTTCTTCATGCCACCACAGGTCGCGGCCCGCAACCATGTTGATGTGATCGCCCGTGTGGCGCACGACGAGCACCTTGCGCACATGGCCCGACATTTTCTCAAGAGCCTCGTCGACGTTGGCTTTGATCGGTATGACTTTACCGCCGCGATAACCCGTGTCGGTGGTGATAACAAAATCTGAACCCGCGTCGATGATGCGGTCTTTTATCGAGTCGGCAGAAAAACCCCCAAAGATGATCGAGTGCACCGCGCCGATGCGGGCGCACGCGAGCGTCGCCATCGCGAGCTCGGGCACCATCGGCATGTAGATCGTCACGCGGTCGCCTTTTTTGACGCCGTTTGCCACGAGCACATTCGCCATGCGGCACACTTCAAAGTGCAGTTGCTGGTATGTGAAGGTGCGCGAAGGCGTCGCTGGGTTATCAGGTTCCCAGATGATGGCGGCTTTGTTCTTGCGCGCGGTGGTCAAATGCCTGTCGAGAGCGTTGTAGCACAGGTTGGTTTTGCCGCCGACATACCATTGGTTCTCGGCTTTGGCGAAGTTTGACTTCAACACCTGCTTAAAGGGTTTAAACCAGGTCAGCTGTTCTTTACCGATCTTGCCCCAGAACGCCAACGGATTTTTCACCGATTGATTATACAGCTTCTTGTAAGCTTCCATGCCCTTGACGTGCGCTGTTTTGACGAGCGCGGGCGCGATTTTTTTCGGGTCAAATTTGGGTTCTGCTTGTGTCTTTTTTGTTGCCATGGTTGTTCCGTTAGCCTGCATTGTTGAGCAGCAGGCTATCTGTGTAAACACGTGTGCCGAAGCAGCAACACGCGTCAAGAAAAACGGCAGGGTGTGTGTTGGCCGAGAATCGTAAAATTAAACATGAATTGCAGAAATCCTCATTTTGCGTTGTTAGACACAGCGTTCAGGTTCGCCGCAATTTGTTCTCTATATTTTGGCCTTGCAGTTCACCCGCGGCACATCTATGCGTAGACGGCCGGCTTTCTGAAAGTATTTACCGATCTTGCCACCGTCGCAGGGGGCTCGCATGGCTCTTCAAAACGAACTGGTGCAAATTGCACCAAAAATTCTGTGTTGGTATGGTTTGCCCATACTGCTTTCTGAAGCGCAGCGGTTCAGACTGTTATTGCACGACATCTACCTGCACTCTGCGTCGGGGGCCGAGTTGCATGCGTTTGCTCAGCTAAATGGCCGCACCACTGCCTATGTCTATTCGTTTGACCATTATGCACCCACGTTGCGCGCGCACAGCGAATCGCTGCAGGTCTCGGCAGCACGAAAGCTCGCCGACTACATCAACACTTTCTGCAGCCATAACAGCATCGTTGTGACGCGCACGCTTTCACCGCGTGTTGAAGATGTTTTTCAACGCGCTGACGTGAGCCTGCTGCAGCGTGATCTTGCTTATGAAAAACCATTCTTTGAATTTTTGCGTTCGCACGCGATGCCACTTTTTCACCGGCACGAACGTCCCGAAAGGCATTTCTTGCGGGTCGTGCCCAAAGAAGCTGCGGAGTTCAGAGTGTTTGTGAAAAATCTCGGCCGGCCGGGTGATTCGACGATGACTGCGCGCCTCGTGAACCTGAGCCTCAACGGTATGGGTATCAAGATGGAAGGCAACCACTACCACCATCTTGATCTGCGCGATGCAGTGCAGGTGACGTTGCGCTCGCCGAAGATGGCCATTCGCATCGAATGTGGTTTCATTACGCGCATCGACAGCGCCAAAGATGAAATCGCGCTCAATTTTAATCTCGACGACAAAAGTTTCGCGACCGAGCGCGATGCCTTGCAGCTACAGCGTATGGTGCTCTACACGCTCGAGCAGGGCACGCGCCGCGAGCTCAGGCCACGGGGTGCGCAATCGATCGAGCTCTCTGCTGCGGGCGAGCTGGTCGAAAAAGAGGGAGCTTAAAGGTTTTACCAACGTGTGCTCAGGCTGATATAATCGGTTACACCGATATCGACACCTTGCTGGGTGAGCAACGTGGTGATTTGGCCGCGATGGTGCGTCTGGTGGTTGAAGAGGTGTGTGAGAATGTCGCCCACGCTGCGCGACATATCTTCGTTGTTTGCGTTGCGGTAATGCAAAACCTGATTCAGGCGCTCTTCGTTTAGGGCTTCGGTAACCCACGTCAGCAGCTTCGCATCGACCGCGGCGCGATCTTGTTTTAGCGCCGCAAAATCAGAATGCAATTCAAAGCGGTGGTCTGAGATTTTGTCTTGAATGTTTTCGTAAATACCCGCCGTTAATCTGCCATAACCATAACCCGCGATGACAAAACGGCGCAGCCAGTTTTTGTCGGCCCAAAGTATATGGTTGAGCGTGAGATGTATCGACTTAAAAAAGGCGCCGGCATCTGCCTTGCGCCTTTCATCGGTTAATACGTCTGCCGCCGCAAATACGGCGACATTCATCAGCTGGTTATATTTAGCCAGCTTGATGAATGTGGCGTGCACAGCCTATTTGCCTTTTGCCTTGCGCCCTTTTGGCTTCAAAGGTTCAGCTTCTGCCGATTCTGTGGCCGCTGCCGGGTGGTCGGCCGGCGGGGCGTAATTACCGACGAGCGTCATGTCATAGTCTGGTCTGAAGCGGCGTTCAATCGCCTCGCGCAGCCTGTCGATGTAACCGAAGACGGCAGGTACGAAGAACAGCGTCATCACTGTTGAAAAGATCAACCCGCCGATGATCGCGATACCCATCGCCGTGCGCTGCTTCGCCGCTTCACCGAGACCCAGCGCCAGCGGCAGAGTGCCCGCAATCATCGCAAACGAGGTCATGAGAATGGGCCTGAGGCGCGCCTTACCGGCTTCGAAAATCGCATCGTTCAGCGACATGCCACGCCGCACGTGCTGCAGCGCATAGTCGACGAGCAGAATCGAGTTCTTCGTTACAAGACCCATCAGCATTATGAGCCCTATCATACTGAAGATATTGAGCTGTTCTCTGAAAATCGCGAGCGAAACAAATGCACCCGAAATCGCCGGAGGAATAGCCGTAATGATCGTGATCGGCGTAATGAACGATTCGTAGAGTGACGCGAGCACCAGATAGATGAAGAGCAGCGCGAGGCCAAACGACAGTACGATGTTCTCCATGAGTTCTTTCAGGTCTTCGGCCTGGCCCCAGAAAATATAACGCACGCCGGGCGGCGGCGGTATTTTCGTGTCAAGAATCTTGCGTGCCTCATCGACGGCGTTGCCGATAGCACCGCCGGGTGCCAGGTTCGCATGAATTTTGATCACGCGCGAACGGTCTTGCCTTGAAATATTTGAAGGCCCCGATTTGATTTCGCCTTTACCCAGAATCGAGAGCGGTATCGGGCGCGGCGGCTGGCTCAGGTTCGGAACATAACTTGAGGTGAACGCGCCTTTGAGGTCGCGCTGCGTTTCTTTCAGGCGCATGCGAATATCGTATTCGAGGCCACTGTCATAGAACTTGCCCACAACCCCACCGGCAATATGCAGGCGCAGTTCATTGCCAGCCGCCGACGGACCAACACCGACCTGCTGCATACGCTCGGGGTCGAGCTGCACCTGGTATTCAGGTTTGCCCGACTGAAAATCGGCTGAAATATCGCTCAGGTCTTTGATGTTCTTGAGCTCTGCCATCACCACCTGAGAATATTTGTCGAGTTCTTCGAGATTCTCACCGCTCACGTTCAGGTTCAACGGATATTGAACTCCACCGCCGACTGCGCTGTAGTCGTTCACAGATACTTTGGCGTATGCAAGGTCTTTCAGCATGTCACGCGCGACATCTTTCAGCTGCCAGGTCTCGCGTTTGCGCCATTTTCTGTCGACCAGAACAACGCCGAGTTCGCCCTTGTTCGCAAGGCCGGTATACGAACCGGCTACCGAAGCGATCAGGTGAACTTCAGGAAGTTTGCGCATGCGCGTTTCAATTTCTTCGGCCATTTTCTTAGAGCCTTCAAGGCTGGTGCCTGGCGGCATTTCAAAGCTGATCAAAAATTCTGGCTGTGTATTCGGCGGTAAGAATGTCTTTTTGACGGCGCCGCATGAGGCGCAGTTGCCGAGCATGACTGCCACAGAGATGCCGACCGTGACGAGCGGCCGGCGCAATGTGAATTTCATGATCGTCGAGTAGGTGGCTTCGAGCCAGTCTTGAAAGCGGTTGAAGTTGCGAATAACCCAGTTTGGTTTTTCATGCACATGGCCGCCGAAATATGCAGACAGCATCGGCGCTACGGTGATCGCATCGAAAAGCGAGATCAGCATCGCGAACACGACGGTCATACCGAGCTGGCGCAAGAACTGCCCAACCATTCCCGAGAGAAAGCCGACTGGCAAGAATACCGCAATGACGGTTGCAGTCGTTGCGATGACCGCGAGCAAAACCTCGGTGGTGCCCGTTTCAGCGGCTTTGACGGGGTGCTCACCTTCTTCCATTTTGCGGAAAATATTTTCGCGCACGACAATGGCATCGTCGACCAAAAGGCCGATGGGGAACGATAGCGCGAGCAGCGTGATGACGTTGATCGTGAAGCCCATCGCGAGCATCAGAATGAAGGCACCCAGAAGCGAGTTTGGCAGGGCAAGGCCGGTAATGACCGTTGAGCGAAAGTTACCAAGAAACAAATAGACGACAAGCACCGCGAGCAAAATGCCGATGATAATCGATTCTTTTACATCATCGACGTTAATCTTGATCCAGTGCGCAGTGTTGCGAATGAGCGCGATTTCAGGCGCTGCCGAAGCACGTTTGATTTCACTCTTGAGTTCACGCAGCGCATCTGCAGTTTCTGTGGCTTTGGGCGCCTTCACGATCTGCGCCTGCAGAGCTGCAAGTTTTTCTGCGACTTTGGCGTCAGCTTTTGTCAGCGGGTCTTCGGCGATTGCCTTGAACAATGGCTCGAGTTTGTCAGCCTTGTCGCCTTTGCGCAGGCGATCTTTGATCTCGTTCAGATTCTTGAGCGCCGGTGGTCGCAGGTCTGCATTGATTTTTTCTACGAGTTTGAGCGTGCCGTCGGCGACCGCAACGGTATTCGCGTTAGACTGCTTATAGACGTCGATCAGCAGGGCCGGTTTGCGCTCGCGCACCATCTTTGTCTGGTCGATAGGTTTGCCGTTCAGGTCAATTGGGTCTTCTTCAACCGGCAGATAGAGAAAAGCTTTTGATTTCGGGTCTTCGACGCCGTCTGAAACCTTTGCGACGCGCTTCAGCAATAGCGCGCTGCCCGCGTCACCGCCGAATGACACAACCGTATTTTCAATTTGTTTCAGCGTTTCAAAGCGGCCGAGCGTTCGAAAAGCAATCTCTTTGTCGCCGCTTTCTTTCTTGCCCACTGGCACGTTTGCACCGTAAGATCGCAGGTTGTTCGCGATCCACGTCATGGTCATTTGGTTTGAATTCAAAAGGTTGCGGTCAACCTCGACCTGTATTTCGCGCTTCTGGCCGCCTGAAATGCGAACCGCGCCGACGCTTGGCACCTGCTCAAAACGCGGCTTGATACGCTGGTCGACAAAGTCATAAAGTTTCGCCGATGGCATATCTGCGGCGATCGAAAGCCGCACGATGGGCTGGTCTGCCGGGTCGAAGCGCTGTATCAGAGGTTCATCAATGCCCTCGGGCAGGTCGCGCCGTGCCCGGCCGAGTTTGTTGCGCACCTGCTGTTCGGCTTCTTTGATGTCTTGCCCGAGATAGAACTCGCACATGACCATCGACACACCTTCCATGTTGTCAGAGCTGACACGCTTGAGGCCTGAGATCGAGGCGACCTCTTCTTCTATCTTTTTTGAGATAAGCGTTTCAATCTCTTCGGGGCCCGCACCCCGATAGGTGGTCATGATCGTAATAAAGGGGATATTGACATCGGGGAAAAGATCGACCCCGATACGCTTCAGGGATATCCACCCGGTGGCAAGCATCAGAATGACGAGACTGGCGATAAAAATCGGGCGCTTGATCGAAAACGCGGCTATGTTCATAAGAGACAAAATACGCTACAGGGCGGCCACTGCCCAAAAAATTAACCAAACGGTTAAACGTACGGACCTGACGGCCTGCACGATATCAACTCCTCAAGGGGTGGTTCGCACCCCTTGAATAGTTCTCAAATATCAGAAGCAGAAATTTCGGGAGGTTTTGGCAGGGCAAATGGCTTCATGGGCGGCTTGCCCTTTTCGACGAACGTGCCCATGCCTTGAGGTACCTGTACCGTCACCTTTTGAGCTGAGACATCCACCTGGCCTTCATGGCATGCGAGACCAGACTCTTTATCAGAAGCGCTTAATTCAAATACCGTACCTCGCACCGCCGCAACCGCTGCCGGGGTGCGCAACACGAGCTGACCGCCCGTTTTTTTCATGCTTTCAACCTGGGCCTGAAGCCGGCCCTGCTGCAGAGTGAAAATTGTCTCTTTGGCGTTCTTGTCGACCTTATTGACGATGATATAACTTTCGGGCTGCAGGCGTAGAATCGTCATGTTGCTGAGCTGCAGGTGCACGCTTGCAAGCGCTCCGGTGCGCACCTGGTCTTCAGCGAACAGGCCGAGCTTTATAAAAACTTCTTTCCAGGTGCTTTCTTGCGCGCGCGCGAACTGGGCTTTACCTGATTTGAAGATCACAACCGCGGCGGGTTTTTTGCCGAGATTCGCCGGCACCTTCAGCTTCAGGCCTGGCTGAATAAGATTGGGGTTTGCTATTTTGTTGTATTTCAAGAGCGCGGGCCATTGGCTAGGGTCTTCAAGGTATTTTTTTGAGATCTTTGAAAGCGTGTCACCGCGCTTAAGTTCGATCACCTGCAGCTTATCTGCCGCGTCGTCTGCGGCGACCGGGCCGTAACTGAGGACCCCTGCAAATAGAATGGCGTATACGTATTTCATAATTTCCCCTTGAGATCGCGACGGTGCTTCACCTGACGCACTGCATCCACCGCTAATGCGTGAGACGCTCTGTAATGCGATTTCGCGACAAAATAAGCGGTGCAGGTGAGTCGGGTTTTTGGTTTACAGGGTGTAATCGAGGCCAACTGTTCGCGCTCGATGGTTGAGTCTTTTCGGCGTTTGCCGCTGCTCGGGCAGAATTTACTCTTAGGTCTTATGACAATGGCTGTCGGTATGCCGATCTATACCGTGCCGAATATTCTCTTTGGTGATCGCCCTGGCATGAGCCTTGCGACTTCAATCGACGATGCGATTCCGTTTGTCCCTTGGACAATACTGGGTTACGCGCTTGTTTACGTCTTCATTTTTCTACCGGTTTTTACCATCAAACACCGGCCGATTTTCATTCGCATGGTCGCAGGCTTTCTGCTCTGCAGCGCCATCGCACTGCCGTTTTTTATTTTTATGCCAGTTCGTATGCCGCGCCCTGGTGTACCGACGCAAGAGAGCCTGTTTTACTGGGGTGTTGCTTTCAACTATGTGCTCGACAAGCCTGTGAATTGTTTTCCCAGCCTGCACGTTGCCAACGCGGTATTTGCCACCGCCTGCTGTGTGAAACTTTCACCGCGCGTCGGCCTGTGGGGAATCATTGGCTCTGCGTTTATAGCGATTTCGACGACGACGCTGCGCCAACATTTTGTGGCGGATGTCGTAGCCGGAACAGCCATCGCGCTCGGTTCATACTTTCTCGTTGTTCACCCAACTATCAAGCGGTATCTCGAAACCCACCCGGTTGAACAGCTGGTATTTCCCGCACGCACAGCCCTATGGGTTTTTTACCTTTATCTCATTTTTCTGGGCGTCTGTGGCATGCTCTTTTTTGCCGGGTTGCGCTTTCCACCGATTCTGCCCACAAACTAGCTTCTTCAAACCTACCACTGTGTGCGGCGCACCGTGGTGGCTGCTGATTCTTTATTGACGGATTATCTCAGCCTCACCCTGATCGCCGACTATGTACCTAAAACGCTTGTTTCCCCTACTTGTGATCTCTGCTGTCGTAATTTCTACGGCATGTGGTAAAAAGAAACCCGATGCGGCGCCTGGCCAGTCAGCGCGTATCGCCTATACCATCTACCAGCTCGGTCTCTATGAAAAGCCCGATGCGCCTAAAGCAACCGAGTGGCTGAACAGAGCAGAAATGGTAACGGTACTTGAAACGGTGAGCGTGCCCAACGCAAAAGACCCGTCGAAAAAAGTTGAATGGGCAAAAATCGAACGCACCACCGGTAAACAGGGTTATTGCGATGCGACCAGACTCGAAAGTAAGGCGTTCGTGGTTACGGGCAATCTCGACATCTATAACGTAAATCAGATATCAGGTAAAAAACTCGCTACTGTGCCAGAAGGTCATGTGGGCTTCGTGGTTGAAGAACGCGGCGATTGGGCCAAAGTGCGCTTTGGCTATAAGATTTTTGAAAAATGGGATCAGCCGAAACCCGCTCAGAAATATGTTGATCAGCAATGGGCGCAGCTGACGGGCGTGAGCTACGACCCGGTCGCGATCGGCGAAGGCGTTGAGTTTGAAGCAGCGGCCCGCAGATTCTTTGATATCGATGCGAAGAAAAAAGCGCAGGGCAAGAAAGAACTCGAAACGATCGTCAATGACGGAAAATCTGCCTTCACGGCACTCGCGAAAAACGTACTGGCGACAGATGTTGAAGCGGCACCCGCAGAAGCACCTGCTGCAGAGGGTGCAGCGGCTCCGTAAATGGCAACGCGCAAGCAACGCACCGAACCGGCTGTTTTTATCGTTAACCCGCAGGCAGGCGGCGGCAAATCTGAAAGACAGCTGAAGCAGCTGCTTGAAGAAATCGGGTCGATCTACGGCAATGCGAAAATACAATATACCGAGCGCAAAGAACATGCAACAGAGCTTGCGCGCGCAGCTGTCAAGGCCGGGGCCGAACTCGTCGTCGCCGTAGGCGGTGACGGAACCATCAGTGAGGTCGCGGCGGGCTTTTTCGACGCCAACGGCAAACCTTTAAAACCCCTGAAGCAGGCACCGGCGCTCGGCATTTTGCCGGCGGGTTCTGGCAGCGACTATGCGAAGACACTGGGCATACCTCGCTCATCTGCCATCGCGCTGCAGATTCTGCAGACTAAAAAAACCCGAACCGTTGATGCAGGGTTGGTTGAATTTGTTGGCAACAACGGCAAAAAAACCAAACGTGTTTTTGTGAATATTGCCGACGTCGGCATCGGCGGTGAGGTAGTCGAAATTCTTGAACGCCAGGGCAAAAAGATGGGTGCGTTTCTGTCTTACCAGATTGCTACCTTGCGCGGCCTGATCGGCTACAAGAACAAGACTCTCGAGGTTACGCTCGATAAGAAACAGAAATTTGAAGGCGACTATAACGGTATCGTCGTCGCGCTCGGCAAGTACTTCGGCAGCGGCATGAAAATAGCCCCAGACGCCGAATGCGATGACAGTCTCTTTGACGTCGTGATGCTTGGGCAGATGAGCAAGCTTGAAATGGTCGCCAAGATGCAGAAGCTGCGCAAAGGCACGCACATTTTCGAGAAGAATATCAACGTCTACCGCGCGAAACATGTCAGCATACGCTCGGCTTCGCGCGCTCTCATTGATTCAGATGGCGAAATGCCCGGTGAATGTCCGGCAGATTTTTCTATTCTGCCTGCTGCGCTTAAAGTTGTCGTGCCGCCGACTTAAATCATCGGCTTCAGGTTTTTGGCAGGTTCGGTTTTTTTTAACGGTTGAGGCACATTAGGTTTTGCCGGTTTCACAGCCGGCGCCGTCTCTGTTGAGACCGTGGCGGTGCGCTTGATCTTCAACAGCGTGAGAATTTCCGTGGTGCGCCTGTCATGCGCGGCCAGCGACGCTTCAATTTCGCGCCGGCCTTCATTGGCGTGCAGTTCGATGAGCGTGGTGGCACCGCTCTTCGCCTTGTTCCATTCGGCGGTGGCGTTTGCCGCAGCCTTTGGCGCTTTAATTTCTTTCTCAACGACTTCTTTGGCTTTTTTCTCTGCCTTCACCTGTGTCTTTTTCACCTGCGGATTTGCAGCTGCCAGTTTTTTCCATTCAGCTTCGATCGCCTGACCCCAGAAAAGCCAGATCGAACCACCGATGAGAGCAGTGACGCCAAGGTAGAGCAGGGCCGAGCGAATCCAGAACACGGGGAAAACATACCTGTGCGGGGCAGGGCGTCACGCGTCTTTCGCTTGGCGAAAGACGCGTCACGCAGAAAAGAAAACCGGGCAGGCGGCGGCAAGATTTCGAAAGCCGGAAAGCCTCGCCTTTTGGAAGACCGAAAGGCTGCTAAAGCGCTCCGCTGCTTTCCGGCTTCTGTCGAGCCGCCGCCTACTGCGCCTTTCGCAAAGCAAAAGGCTTAGAATGTCTGACTCAAGCCGAATTGCATGGCGTTCAGAAAACTCAATCCGTCGTCGTTCAGGTTGAAGCCGAAGTCGAGTCTGAAAACGTTGTTGTCGAATTCGTACAGCATCGAGCGTAAACCCAGGCCGATGATCGGGTTATAGCCCAGCGTCTGTAACGATGTGCCGACGCCCGCATAATCAAAGAAGGCGACGCCCGCGAGCAGAATATACGGAAGCCGCAGCGCAGGCGAGCGGTATTCGAATGACGTGAGAGATCCGGCATTGGGTGAAATCGAGCCGTAGTAGAAGCCGCGTGTGAATTCACCGGCAATGGCGTTGCGCGCGGCGATGCTCAGATTATTACCGGCACTCAAGTATTGGCGCACAGCGAGTGTGCCGAAACTCATAAACCAGAAGCCGCGCAGGTCTGCCTGCCAGCTGTCGTCACGCGCAATGTCGTAACGATTATACCAGAACGCCGCTGACCGGGCGAAGGCCGTTTCGACGCGCAGCGTTTTGGCGATCAGATTTTTCTGGTAACTCGCGACGAGCGATGGCCGGGTGTAATGGTCTGCAAGCCCGAAGGCAGGGTTTGCATGGCTTACCGTTGTCGACGTGCGAAAACCTTCGAACTGGTCTTCGACAAAAAGGTAACGGCGAAAATTCGTCATCGGCACAAAATCGCCGTTTCGCGTGTTTACCGTGAATGACACTGCATGAGTCGAAAACTGTTCTACCTGATAAAACTCTTTCGAGCGCTGCGAAACCTGTAGTTCTGGCGTGTCGCCGACCACGTACTGATCTTGCGCAGATATGAAGTACGACTGGTTGACGAACCGCTGCACGCCTGGGCCGAATTCGATGCGGTTTTTCGTGCCGATGCCATACAGATAGTTCGCGGCGAACGATTCAGTGCGTGCCCGGTAGATAAGCCCAAATGGCTGCCCGTTGGCCGTGTTGAAACCCGAGCGTATGCCAGAGCCGAGGTATTCATAGAGCACGCCTTGTGAAAAAACAGCGCTCGCGGTGAATGCATGGCGCTGCCCGTCGACGATGAACGGGTGTGCAACGCTGATGCCCTTTGCGGTGTAGTTATGCCGCGAATCTGAAAAGCCGTCAAGCGTGCTGAGGCCTACCTCCCATTTTGTACCGGCGATGCGCTGCTTGCCCGCGCTCACCCCCACGAAGTCGCGAAAGTTTTCACGGCTGTATGTCGCGCCGATATTGTACAGCCTGCCGAAGAGACTCGTTTCGCCCACCTGCACGCCGAAATTCGTGTAACCACCGGTGCCCGAGCCGCCACCGCGCACATATGCAGAGAGTCGGTCGCGAGTCACAACCGTTAGGTCGGTCTTGCCGGTTTCGGGGTTTTTCTTCTCGATGATTTTCGCCTGCTTCACCGGGTCGAGCATACGAATATAACGTTCGGCGTCATAGAGCTGCCAGCGCTCGATCTTGCTGCCTTCAGAGAAGTTGAGCTGGTCGCGAATCGTCGATTTGGTGGTCGTGTGGTGCAGATTATTGACGAGCGGTGCGAAAAAATCGTCTTCGGGCAAAACCGTCTGGTTGAGCACAGTGATTGTACCGACGGTAATCGCTTCTGTGAGTAGCGGTGGCTTCTGGTCGTGCCCGGCGGGTGAATCGAAAACAGCGGCGACTTCGGCAGGCAGTTCGCGCAGCGCATCGTCGCTGCCGTTGCACGCCGCGAATGCGAATGCCGCGGTGGCCCATAGGCGGCCGAAAACCTTTCGCGACACGGGGACTATTTCTTGAAATCGACGCGATCGCTCTGAAAATTCGGTGTCATCGGAAAGGTAATCTTGGCAATCGTTTTGTTCTGGTAGTCGCTGTAAATCGTGAAAAAATGCGGATCGACACCTTCTGATTTCAGCATCATGAGAATCAGCGCGATGCCCATGCCGGCGCCTTCTTGGTTGTCTTGCATGTCCATATAGAGTTCACCGATATTGTCGTATTTCAGACCATCACGAAACTTCTCGCGAATACGTTCATCTTCGCGTTTGGTAAGCGCGCTGTTGTTCAGAACCTCGACGATCAGCTTGTCGTCGTCATATTCGAACTTCACATCGACAAATAAGCCCCGGTCTTTGGCCTTTTGCGCGTATTCGTTGATAAACTTATCGGTGAGCTTGTCGCGAAAAATTTCAAGACCGCGACGGTAATCAGACTCATTTTCGAGGTCGATTTTCACTTCATCGAACAGAATGCGCTTGATATTGGCCTTCGCGCCATTGACTGCGAGCTCTTTAATGCAGGTATAGAGCGTTGCCGTCATGTCGAGTTTGTTGTATTTATTGAGCAGGCGCAGAATGATCAGATTCAGGTCTTTTTCTGTTTCTGGTAACAGCGCGTACGCGCGAACCTTGATAGATTGGTTCTTCTGAATCGCGCTGTCTATGCGTTCTGCGAGCGAGAGCATAGGGTAAAATCGGATAGGCAGTTGAAATAGCAAGTTTAATCTGGCTTTCACAATGCTACCATCGAACCCCGTCAAAAGAACTCTATACCGCGCTATAACGAGCCTCTTTGCCGCGCTGGCATCGGTTTTGGTCTCGATCTATGAATCAACGCTGCGGCTTGAAATTGAAGGCGAAGACAATCTGCGACTTCTGCGCGCGGCCAAACAGAATCACATCGTCGCCGTATGGCATACGTTCGTCACAGCGGCGGTCTTTTCACTGCACCACCGGCACTTCTGCATCTACTCTGATCACCCGCGCACCGAGGCCTATGAGCGCAGTTATACGCATTTCTTTCGCGAGATTGGGCTAAAGACGTTGCGCGCGCTGGGTTTTGACGTGCTCGATGCATCGCTCGGCAAACAATCTGCCGGTGTGCTCAATTTCATCAAAAAAATACAGAACGGTACGCCTGCGATTGTCGCACCCGACGGGCCGCACGGGCCGATTTATGAAGCCAAACCGGGAGTCATCTACATGGCCGCCAAAGCGGGCAGCGTCGTGGTGCCGATTGGTGCGAGTTTCTCGCGGCGCGTCATGGGCGCGAATTGGGATGACTTCTCGCTGCCCTTGCCATTTTCCCGCGTGGCGTTCGTCATTGGTGCGCCGATTCACCCGCCAAACGATTTGAGCGAAACTGCGTTGGCGGCACGCAGCAAAGAAGTTGAAGCAGAACTCGACCGCCTGTGCTTTCGCGCAAATGAAATTATTCTGCGCAAATAAGCAGAACTACCGGGGTCGCGCGAGAAATAGACCGAGCATGATGAGCGATGCGAGCGCACTGCTCAACAAGAAAGGAACTGCGAGCAGCGCCAGAAAATGTGCGGAGTTCCACACGACAACAAGCCCGGCGATGCTGCCAAAAGCGGCGCCGAGCCATAACGCTGTGAACCAGTCTGAAAAGACGCGTTGTTTTCTGCCGCGATTAAAAAGCCCACGCTTACCTGCGCGCGCCCCCGAGCGTCGGTCTGCTTCGACTGTTGATTTTTCGTCAGGCAGCTGAACAGGGTTCAGAAAGTCAAAATTGATATTGCCGCGTCTAAGGCTGCGTTCGACGCGCGCTTCGTATTCGCCTTGCGCCTCAGGCGGCGGTAGCTGATCAGGCTGCATTTTTTTTCAGCGCACCTGCAAGCAGTTCTTGGTAATGCTCGACTTCGCCGCGCAGCACTTCATACCGGCGTGAAAGGTAACCCGTGTAAACGCCCACGAGCCAGAAGCCGGCGATTTTCAAAACCTCCTGGTGAAAACCCGGTATGTCTGTCTGCGGGTAATATTGAAACGCCAACACCGCCAGATAAAAAATGTTCATGATTACGGTGCCTGCTATCGCGACGCTCATACCATAACGGAGCGCGTTAGAGACGATGATGACATAGTTCAGAGGGTAGAGCAGACTCTGGCTGCCGCCCGTCGGTATCAGCACCAGCGCCACGAGCAAAAAATCGACGCCCATGGTTGCGTATTTGACCCAGCGGCCGATCTTCTCCCGCGCGGCCGCGCGGTGAACCTGATACGCGACAAGCGCATTGAAGGCAACGGCGAATGCGAGCATGCCCGTGATGTACACTCCGTTGAAGATCGGGGCGCTGCCGACGGCAGCGGCCTTGCCGGTCTCGAGTAAGTACGTGAGATATCCGCCGATGGCGAAGACCAGCACCCAGCGCACGCTCGCCTTGTTCTTTTCATTGCGAATTTCCCAGATTGCCCGGTTACGGTTCATGGCTGATTTAGGCGTTTTCACGGCGGCCGTCTACACTTTTTGAGAAAAAATGCTTCAGCCTTCTCGTGCTTTGACCGACCCTCAGACTATGAGGATAGGTGGAGAAATTCTATTACAATCCCAAATGGTCGAATTACCGGCCGATCTGATGCAGTTGCAGCTGCGTTTCACTGAAAAGATGCTCAAGGCGACTATTGCGCAAAAAGTGCAGCAGCAGGTAAACGCGTCTACCGCCTCGGCGATTGACGTCATGGCATAACAGGCCCCAGAAGCCCGTTAACGCTTTACAGGCAGTTTCTCTTTGCAAAATTGACTCATGGCACACAAGAAAGGTGGCGGTTCATCGAAAAACGGCCGCGATTCCAATTCACAGCGGCTCGGGCTCAAAGCGTCGGGCGGCCAGTTCGTTAAGGCTGGTTCAATTATCGTACGCCAGCGCGGCACGGTTTTTCACCCAGGCACGAACGTACTGCGCGCCAAAGACGACTCGCTTTTCACAACTGTTCCCGGTGTGGTGAAGTTTGAGCGCGTAGACAAACACCGCCAGAAGATTTCCGTTTATCCGGTCGCGAGCTAAGCGCCAATAACGGCTCATGAAGTGAAGGTCCTTCGGGGCCTTTTTTCATGCCCCAAATGTTGACAATTAACCATTTGGTTAATTTTTTTTGGTAGGATTTCGAACCTACTGTATATTGAAGCTGCAGGTTGATATGCCCACCCGTACCAAGAAAACACGCGTACCTGAGGCGAAGACACGCGAAGCGATTCTGCGGGCGGCGATAGACGCATTTGCCGAACACGGTTTTGCCGGCGCCCGCACTGAGAACATCGCCAAGGCTGCGAAGGTCAATAAGGCGATGCTGCACTATTACTTTCACGACAAAGAGACTCTCTACGCTGCAGTGCTCGATACGCTGTATGGTTCGCTCGGTGACACAGAGAATCTCGTAAAAGAACTCATGACCGCGCCGCTGAATTCAGTTCAGCACGTGCACGTTTTCTTGCGTGTGATTCTCGCGAAACACAGCGATCCGCGCAGTGAATCATTTCGCTGCATTCTGGCATGGGAACTTGCGGCCGGTCAGAATAATCTGAAGCGCGTCGCGCAAAAATATCTCGTGCCGCGAATTGTCGCGATGACAGAAGTGATAAAGCGCGGCATCGATGCCGGTGAACTTCGCTGCAGCAACCCCACACTCGCCGTCTGGAGCCTGATTTCACAGGTCGCATTCTATTACATGCACCGAGAGACCTATGAAGAAAGTTCAATCTATCACGACCTATATAAGAATGTGACGCAGCAAGATTTGCTCGAATTCTTACTGAAAAATTTTATTGCCTCTTATGCGGTCAACGCCCGAATCAACTCTGGCTTGCCCGCAGAAATTGACAAGATGGCTGAAGAGCTTGCGAAAAAGTTAGCAACGCCCGCAATTGAAATTCATCGCGAAGCTACGCATACCGCCGGCTAAGGCGTAACATGTACGTTTCGATAGTTGCGATACGTGTCTGTCTTCCGTAGAAGCGCTGAAAGTAAGCAGTGCCGCGCGCGTGAGTCACTCTGCGGCGATGGCCTTTGTCATA
>JAKQXK010000040.1 GCA_029561505.1 Spirochaetota bacterium
TTGAGCGACATCGGCACGCATCTTCTGCGAGAGCTTCTTTGCTGCGGGTGCATTGCCCGCAAACTCACCCAAGATCTCGAGGCGTTTTGCCGCATCGCCAAGACCAATACCCACGGGAACTTTCACAATCTTGACACCACTCTGCTTCAGCTGGTCGAGCACCGTTGCCGGCCCTGCGCCATCGATCACGACCATGTGCGTGGGCCTCAGCGCCAAAATGCCCTCGGCGCTGAGTCGTGTTACATAACCGACTTTCGGTTTCTTTAAAAGCTCAGGCGGATATACCGACGTCACGTCGGTTGCGACGATATCGCCGCATGCGCCGATTTCACACACAAGTTCGCTCGCGATGGCACCCACAGAAACGATACGCTTTTTTTCGGTGGCGAAAGCAGCCCCCGTGAGCAGCAAACACAAAACAGCCTTCTTCATTTTGACCCCTTCGAATAGATCGTGATCGTTTCACCAGCCGCGTTCTCGAGTTGCAGCATCTGCCTGTGCGCATCGCGAGTACCCATGATTCGCACCACGGCGTCTTCTTTGAGGTGCAGATTAAAGTCTGCATCGAGAACATTAAACCAACCCCGCGCATCGATCACCTTCTGCGGTGCATGGCGAATGAACACCGCAACGGCCGCGGTCACGAGCTCAAATGCCAGTTGACTGCCGTGGGCTGCTGCTGACTCAATGAGCCGCCGGGGTGCGTCTGCTGCCACGCCGGTGGGTGTTGCAAAGTCACCCAGAAACTCTTGCCGAATGTCGCCCAGCGCAGCTGCTGTCGTGACCTCAGACGCGATGAAGGCCGCTGCCTGCTGGTTGAGCAAAGCGCTATCGAATTCGTGAGAGGCGATATACAGTTTGAGTGCCGCGCAGCCTTGCCGAGCAAAGAGTAGAATGGCTGCGTTGTCACCGACCTTTTCGGGGCTCAGATAAAACATGTTGCCAATTTCTGTGGGGCTCAGTGCCACATAACAACTGCCTGCCTCAGAGACCAAAAGGCCCTTTTTGAGAGAGAAATTGACCCTCGAAAACATCTCTAGCACCGCGTAGCTGACGCGCGCCATGAGCTTAACGCGCGGCAAGTGCGAAAGCGACGCAAGAACCGCAGCCGGGTTGTGCAGCTGCTGCGCACGCCCACCATAAAAAAGCGGAGTCAATTCTGCTTCAGTGATACCGAGCACTGCCGCGTAGTCGCGCGGGTACATGTGCGGGTTTTCTGCGCGCAGCTCTTCAAGGCGCACGCGCATCGCCATCGAATCGTGCCGGTCTTGCATTGTTGCTGCGCTCATTTTGCCGTCGCAAGGCCTGTGCCTGCGTGGCCGTGTGCGCCTTGCAACCAGTCAATCTGCCCGAGCTCGGCCCCAGTGAGCCTGAAAGCCGCGCCGAAGCCCAGCACCAAAGTGCCAGCATCAAAACTCAGTTCGAAAGTATGAAAGTCACCCTGCTTGCGCAGCGAATGATTAAAGAATTCGCCGAATTTTGCGCCAAATTTATCCATGATCGCGTTCCAGTTTGCCGATTCTTTGTCGATC
>JAKQXK010000372.1 GCA_029561505.1 Spirochaetota bacterium
TCTTTCTTCAGACGGTTAATGAACTCAGAAATTTCTTCTGTCGCATTCGCTGCCGTGAGGTCAGAGATAATCGATTTATGCAGCTTAACGGGTGTCTCAAACAGCATTTCAAGAAAAATGCGGCGCCATTCGTTATGGTGGCGCTTGGCAAATTTCAGCGCATGGCGCTTGAGTTCTGTCTGCTTAACCTCTTCGTAAAGTTCGGCGAGGTCGGCGGGCGTACGTGATTTGAATGCCTGAATAATGTCAGCCTGCTGCTCTTTAGAGAACAGCGGCTCATCGTCGGCCAGAGCTTCTGTCGCCATTTCGAGCAGCCACAGGCTCTTCAGGCGGGTGTTCGGGTCGAGGCTCTTCAGCGTCTCGCGAAAGTGAGGAGCGATAAATTCAATGGCTTCGAGGCTCTCTTCGGGGGCTTTGAGCACATCGATGAAGGCCTGCACACGGTCTTCAAAACCCTGCGCAGCCTGAAACTGTTCAATCGCCGATTCAGAGGTAGTGATCGGTGTGTCGTGCAACTCGATGATGTCTTTCTTCTGTGCTGAATTGCCGATCAGTGCGTCTTTTAGCAGCTCAGGGCGAACCTTGCTCCACCATTTTGACCACTGTGAAAGCGGTACATATTTTTCGGTGAGTTCGGTCTTAATGTCGGCGAGCGACAGGCGGCCGCCAAACGACTGCAGTAGAATTTTGAAGAAAGCGGTGATGTCTTCTTTGAAGAGTTTCATCATCTCTTCGGGTTTTTCAAACTGCATTACCCAGAAGTGTTCTTCGCGCAGCGGTTTCAGTGATTTGAGCGCCATCTGGATATCCATTTTGTGGCCCTTTTTGTCTTTGAAGTCAATCACCATCTCGGCGGTGTTCAGTTCAGTAATTTTACCAACCCCCCAGCTGCGGTGAAAGACGTAGTTGCCCTTGTCGAAGACGATGTTGGTTTCGAAGTTCAGAATCGATGACTGCAGGCTCTTACGCGTGTCGGTCAGACCCGAGTACTTTATGAAATCCTCAAGCAGAGAGTGAGACTTGTATTTTTCGCGGTAGGTGCGTATCAGTTCGTTCTTGAAACGCGCAAAGTTTGGGTTGTACTCAAGAATTTTCTTGCTGAGCAGCATCACCTTGTCATGGTCTTCTTTCTTAATGAAGTAGTTGGCGAGCAGAACGTAGAGTTCGGCAATCATCTCTCGCTGGCGGTGGCCCGTCAGAATGCGCTCAATTTTCTTATAGAAGTTGAAGTCGTCTGGCAGCAGATCTATCAGGCGGTTCCAGGTGGTTTTCAGTTTTTCAAACTGCAGGTTGCGGGCAAAAGCTTCAGCGGCCTGCTTGTAGAACTGCAGACCTTTCTCGAGGTCTTCGTTGATGATGGCGTCAGCGTATTTCAGCGCAACGTCGGGGTTTTTACGGTCGAGAACGGCGAGCTGCTCGAGAACAGGAATCGCCTCTTTATGTTTGCCGAGTTTTTCGAGCGCGTTGGCGCGTGCACGCAGAATAGTGCGGGTTTTTGTAACCGCGAGCATCTTTTCAGACAGGTAATCGACGACCGCCCATTTAGAGGCTTCTTGAAACTGGTCGAGCAGCGTCTTCAGGTGCACAATTTCATCAGGAATATTCTTCTCAAGGGCCATCATACCGATGAAGTAGTGCGCTGCTATCGACGAATCGTATTCGGCCAGATGGTTTTGCGATTCGCTGCGCAGCAAGTCTTGTTTGCCCTGCTTTTTGACTTCGTCGAGAATCTGCTCGAGTATCTTGAAACGCGAAATGCTCACGTCTTTAGCTGAAAGGCGCGTCCATTTTTCTTCGTTAAATTGGCTTTGAATGCGCGCCTCAAGAGTTTCTGCTTCGCCCGCGGGTTTAGTCTCTTGTACTGTTTCGGTTTCGCTCATTGAATATTTCCCCTATTAGCGCTGCAGAATTTTTCCGCGAGGCCATTTGTCCTGATTTATAGTGCGCCGCACAAGCGGTCGCGGATCAGGGCATAAAAAAAGCAGTAGCAAATGCCACTGCTCTCAAGCACGCTGACGGCGAAAGTCAGGGCGTCAACTCTGATTTGACCGTTAGACTCGTTTTCTGCGCACTAACGAAAAACCGCGCCCGTGCGAATCAGGTAAAATGACTGTATGCATTGCAGCAGAACAGTTCT
>JAKQXK010000084.1 GCA_029561505.1 Spirochaetota bacterium
TGTTATATTTGCACCAATGAATTTTGAGAAATTTAACGCACTTGTCGAAGGTCGCGTCAACTACGGCGAGCTCGAATCGGCTTCGGTAGTCTCAGAATACAAGAATATTGGCTGCGGCGATGGTTACAGGCTTTACCTCGAGGTAGAAGGCGATACCATTCGCGATGCGCGCTACACGACGACGGGGTGCAGCTTTTCGCTCGCTTCGCTCGCTATCATCTGCGACCTCGCCAAAGGCAAGACGCTCGCAGAAGCCCGCGCGATCAGCCCTGAAGAACTTGAACCTGCGATTGAAGGTTATCCTGAAAAGCGCAAAAACTATGCCGTGACTGCGGTACAGGCGCTGCAAAAAGCCGTGCGCGATTTTGAAGAACAGACGGGCCTGAAGGGTGAGCAGGTGATCAGCCGTGAGAAAACCCTCGAACACCTGAAAGAGCACGGCAATCTGCGACAGCTCAACCTGAACTCGGTAATGCTCGACAAGCTCGACCTCACCGGTGTCGACTTTTCAGGCGCTAACCTGCAGCACGCATTTTTGCGCGGCAGCAACCTGACGGGTGCGAATTTTTCAGGCGCTAACCTGCGCGGAGCATTTCTGAACGACTGCATACTCAGCGAAACGAATTTCGAAAATGCCGACCTGCGCTTTGCAAAACTGCTCGGTGCTCAGATAGGCGCCTGCAATTTCGTCAATGCCCTATACGACATTGGTACCAGGGTCGATACGAAGAACATGCACATTTTTGAGAGCATGCAGCAAAAAGGCAAAGAAATCTATTTGAAGAGTGCGCCCGACGCAGCTGCCAAACTCGTGAACGCCTGATATCCCCGTCGCCCGCTTGACACGCGCCGCCCGAACGCGGTCAAGGCAAGCACATGAAAAAAATACAAGTCTCTTTTCCGAGTGGTGACGGCGCGTGCGCCGCCGATCTTTATCTGCCCGAGGCGAAGGGAAAAGTGCCGGTTGTTGTGATGGCACACGGTTTTGGCGCTGAACGCAACTGGAAGCTGCCTGATTTCGCCGAACGTTTTGCCGCAGCAGGGCTCGCTGTGCTGCTTTTCGATTACAGAAACTTTGGCGAAAGTCCGGGCGAGCTGCGGCAATGGGTTTCGCCGTCGCGCCATCGTGAAGATTACAAATCGGCAGTTACATATGCACGCAGTCGCACAGAACTTGACGCGGGGCGAGTTGGTCTTTGGGGTGCGTCGCTGAGCGGCGGCAACGCGCTCATGGTTGCTGCCGACGACGACAAAATTGCGGCGCTCAGCTGCCTTGTGCCGTTCTTCGATGCCTGGGCTGTGATGCAGCGCATGCCGGTTGTGGGGCTCTTGCCGGTGACCGCCATGGCGATTGCCGACTGGGCCGCTTCGCTGTTTGGCCAAAGCGTCACGATGCAACTCGCAGGTGACCCGGGCGAGTTTGCCTTTTTGACTTTTCCCGGCTGGAAATCAGGCATCTTAGACAGCGTTCCCGCAGGCTCATCGTGGCAGAACAGACTGCCAGCGCGCATTGCGCTCGAGCTGCCTCTGCACAGGCCGACGCTCGTCGCTGGCCGCGTGAAGTGCCCGACGCTCATTCAATATGGCAAACGCGACGAGGGCATTCCCGTGCAGTCGGTGCTCGATACCGCCAAAAAAATTCAGCATGCAGAGATTGAAGAATATGCGATGGGCCACATTCAACCTTTCAAAGAGCCGTGGTTCAGCAAAATAGCAGCGAAGCAGGCGGATTTTTTTGCGAAACACCTGAT
The DNA here is from genome assembly GCA_029561505.1 of Spirochaetota bacterium. Lineage (GTDB taxonomy): Bacteria > Spirochaetota > Leptospiria > Turneriellales > Turneriellaceae > Turneriella. The sequence goes on from JAKQXK010000084.1 coordinate 1,752, forward strand.
GCCGACGTAGCTCTGCCGGCACGCAGAACCATAATTTGATTGTCAACCTGTCTCGAGCACACACTTCTACCTCAATATCGCGCGGTAGAGCAGTTGGTAGCTCGTTGGGCTCATAACCCAAAGGTCGCAGGTTCAAGTCCTGCCCGCGCTAAATGACACTATCAAACGGGGGGCAATTGCCCCCCGTTTGATAGTGTTTAAGAGTAAGTCGGCATTGGCTGAACGGCTCGTAGCACCGGAAGCGGAGCTACGTCGCCTCGTGGCCGATACCGGCCACGAGGCGACGTAGCTCAGTTGGTTAGAGCGATGGAATCATAATCCACAGGTCCGGGGTTCGAATCCCTGCGTCGCTA
>JAKQXK010000091.1 GCA_029561505.1 Spirochaetota bacterium
GAAAGACGCCAAAACTTAAGAGCGCCATTGTCCAGAGTGAGATATCCCGGCCAGATTTGGTCTTGTATACCCGAATAACCTGGGGCAGAAAAGACACGGTGGTCGTAAAACCGGCGAGAAACCCCAGATAGTCGATCATGACTTTGCTTTGTTCAGAACTTTGCGCGAGCCCATAACGAAGGGTTGCCAGCATTGCGGGCTCACGCACTGTTTGTTGCCGCAGCAATTTCTCAACCGCTCGCGTTTGCTGAGCTGGCGCAGATAAATTTCATACGCAAACCGATGCGCCTTCACAACTTTGGCATCGTTCAGCCAGAACTGCGCATAACCGTCGGCTGTGTGCGAGCCTTTCCATGCCCAGCACTTGCGGCCCTTTTGCAGATAGCCCTCAAACCTGCGTTTGACGGCGGGTGCGACCCGCAGTTTACCCGCCGCAAGCCTGCGCTTCGCGATTTTTTTCGCCGGGCTCTTGGTTAGTTCTTTGGGAAGAATCACCCGGGCGGATGTCTCAGTGACCGCAACCTGCAACGCTGCTGCGGAACGTGTCACTGTTTTTTTACGGGGCCAAAGTACCATCGAAGAGAGAGATTGGGTCAGCGCGACAGAGCGAAAATGAAAAAATCAGGCTGTTAGCACTTTTTTTGCGGCCATGACACCCTGATATTGAGCCTCTTCAAAGTTGCTCATGCCCGAAATATCAGAATGTGCGGAGTAAAACTTGCGATCGATATCGGCGAGCGCGAGCCTTGCACGTGAGGTGAGAAAGTTGACCGATGGCCTGATCATCGCATGCGCCCAGCGATAGGCACCCGCCTCTTCGACATAGTCAGTAATTGCCGGATGTGGTTTTGCGAGTTCGCGTATCGCAAATGCATATGCCTCGTCTGCAGTCATCTGCAACAGTTGCCGGCGGCTCGCGAGTGTATCGTCGGCATCGAACGCATGAAAAAAAGTCAGGTTGCGGGCATGCGGCAACTTACCGGCGCGCTGGTGCTCTGCGACCACATAGCCGAGCGAATGCGAGCCATAGGTGACGTTATCCCACGCGGGTTCGAGTGCGCCAAAATGGTTCACGAGCAGATTGACGGTGAGCCAAGGCGAATAGACAAAACTCTGCGCGGCCAATTTTTTCTCAGGCGAAAGTTCAGCATAGACATAAGGCAGCGTGAATTTCGGTGCAGCAAAAATTATCTGCTGAGCAGAAACGCTTTCAGCTGCCCCGGTGAGATGATTCTGAAAGTGCAGCTGGTAACCGTTTGCGCTTTTCACGATCTGCCGCAGCGTTGTCGCTGTCTGCAGCCGGCCTTCGACCTGGGCGCGCAGGTATTCGGTAATGCGCCCATTGCCCTCTGGCCAGACAAGATTGTGTGCGTGGTTGCGGCTGCTGAAATAGTGCAGCATCGCCCAGGCGCTGGTGTTCGACCGGTTTGAACCATATTCGTCGCGGAGTACATAGTCGATGTACCATAACAGGCGCGTCGAAGTAATACCGAGCGTTTCTAGATACCGGGCGGCGCTGACGCGGTCAAATGCCGTGAACCTTGGGTCGGCAGAACTTAAGGCCGAGGGTATCGTGAAAGCCCGCCGGCCGTCGCGGCCGCGCAGATTGCGGAATTTCGCCATTTCTTTGAAGAAACGTTCGATCTGGCTGCGATCGTCTGCGCGCGCGCCCATCAGCGGCACGAGGCCCGGTTGCCAGTTACCGTATATAAAGAGACGCTCTTCATTTTCGTGCACCAGAAACTCTTCACCGTATTTGCCGTTTGCATAAACACCCATGTCGCTGAGCAGCTCGCGCACATAGACGGCGTCTTCACCGGGGGTCGGCAGATAATGCGCACCCCAGGGATGCCGACCCACACGGTTTTCGCCCCACGAAGAGTTGCCACCCGCGTGGTTTTCGAGTTCAAACAGCCTGAAGTTCTGGTACCCCTGTTTTTGCAGATACCACGCGGCTGAAAGACCGCTGACACCGGCACCGATGATCACAGTGCCGATTTTGAATGCCTCTGCCTCAGACTGTTTTTCGAAACGGGTTCTGATCGTATGGCCGCGTTCGAGGTCTGGCCCCTTAAGTGCTGTTTTGGGCGGCCGCCGGCGCAGCCCGAACCAAACGAACCCTGAAAATACCGCCCCCATTGCGGCGAGAAGGCTAATAAAACTGCGCCGGCTGAGGTCGCCAGGCATCACATACCCCAGTCGCGGGGGGTGCGAAATTCACGGCCAATCGTGACCGAAGAGATTTTTGCTATCACCGGCATTTGGCGCTTGTAGGCATTGCGTTCGACGCGGCGCAGCACCTGATCGACGACAGAGACGTCAGCACCCGCGGTTTGTACCAGCTCTTTGAGCGCGGCAACACTGTAGCTGCGCTCGAGCCAGTAATACAGAATCGTATCGGCCAGCGCATAACTGAAACCCATTTCACCCTCGTCGGTTTGCCCCGACCATAAATCGGCGCTCGGTGCCTTGTTCAAAATCTCGTCGATAACGCCGAGGTGGCGCGACAGGGCAAACACCTGGTATTTATAGAGATCGCCCA
>JAKQXK010000107.1 GCA_029561505.1 Spirochaetota bacterium
GCCGCACAATACAAAAATCACAAAAATTGAAACTGCATATTCTCGTGAATAAACTTCTCGAGACGTATCATGTCGCCGGGTTTACTCTTAAAAAACAGAACGCCGAGATAATAGAAACCCCCGCGTTGAGAAAAGCGCACGATTTCACCAAAGAGCTCAAGGTCATCACCCAATACCGGTATCAGCATTTTGATGCGCCGGTGCTGCATCAAATATTTGAAGATCGCTTCGTCAGAAAATTCGAGCAATAAACCCGACAGCGATATGTTCACCACACGCGTCTCGACTGAACTTGGGTCAAAATGCGAAGATCGAATACGCGCCTTGCTCATGGCATAAGAAAAGAGTTCCATCAGGCGGTGCATATCGACAGCCTGCATCGAATTGATGTATCGCTTGTCGAACTGGTTGGTTTCGATTCGCACGTAACCCTGCATCTCACCAAAAAGGGTTAGGGGGCTCAGCAGATACGACACCACGAAGTCACGTGCATCGGCGCGACGAATGCCTTCGATGTATTTTAACGCCGCGGTTTCGCCCTCTTCTGCTGCCCTTGTTTCAAATAGTCCGCTGAGGTTCGTCAGGCTTGGGTGCGCATGCGGCGAGGTGTAAGACAGCACGCGCATCGTGTCTTCGACAAAGAAGGTCTTTGCCTGGTCGTGAACAACGCGTTCGGCCTCTGACCAGGTTGCCCGGTCGCGGTTTTTAAAGAAGACAATTTCGAAGTCTGAGCTGATACTCTGTATCTCGCTGACCAGCATGCGGTACATCGTCTGCAAAGAGACGTCTTCGCGCGCGATCTCTTGCATAACATACGGAAACCGGCTCTCGAGATTTTTTTCATCGAGCCGCGTATGACCGATGGGCGAATACAAAATTGTGAAGCGCATGAAAAGGTCGTCGAAACGCAGGCGAATGTGCCGGCGCCGCTGCAAGAACGACAGCTGCTGGGGAAACTGTATATAGATGCCGTTTTCGTTTGTGCGCAGAATCATTACCTGCGACATGTAATAGCGGTTATACGCCTCAAACTGCAGAATCGCGCGACGCTCCTGGGTTTCCTGAAAGCCGTGCGCGGTCAGAAGCACTTCATTCTGGTCGATCTGCTCGCAGTGAGCAATATAGACATAACCAGAATATCTGAAATGAATGCGGGTATATTTCGCCTTCAGATAATAAAGAATGTTCAGAATACCAAAATACGAATTTTCCGTATTGGCATGCTCGAATGCGTCGAGGTCGCGGGCGAACCCGGGTAGACTTTGCGTTGCAACGGCCACTAGGTTCATTTTCGGTTTTTGCCAGCCCAAAGTATAAAATCCGGGCTAAAAAGCCCTGTTCGTCAGACAATCAGCTTTGCGGATGTCTCACTTCAAAAAGGGTTGCCCGTCTGTGCACAGCCTTCAGGCTTTTACCCACAAACCACAAGGAGCATCGCATGGAAGAACTACTGAAGAGAATTGTTAATCTCGGCATCGGCGCAGCCAAAGGCCTCGAAGATAACCTGCAAACAGCCTTCAAAGCTGCAGAACAGGGAATCAATGAGCTGATATCAAAGGGAGATTCGTCAGGCGAAACCGGGTCAACGCAGGTCAAGAAGTTCGTCAACGACCTGCTGGTGTCTGTGAAAGATTACGAAGCCAAAGCGCGCGAAATGTCAGACAATCTGACGCTTGCGCTCAGGGAATTTCAATCATCAGGAAAAGGCAGAGTAGAAGATTTGCAGAAAAGAATCGACGAAATCACCCAGAGCATCAAGGCACGCATGCCCGGCCAGGGTTAAGAGCAGCGCCATGGGGCAGGCATTAACTGCCCCACCCCGCTGCGGCGCCCATTATTATTTCTTCTTGTGCCGGTTCGCCCTGCGCTTCTTCTTACGCTTGTGGTTGGCGATTTTTTTTCTCTTTCGTTTTCGGCCGCTTGGCATCGCGAACCTTCGTATTTGTAACGACACGCTGTAAACATCTTTTGCTTTGCCAGTCATCGCACGCTGCTGAGACGAATGTGGGCACCATAACCGACTTGAAAGACCTGCCCCGGGGCCTGAACGGCTCAGTTGTCACCATGGGTGATTTTGACGGCCTTCACACGGGCCATCGGGTGCTGATCGACACCACAGTCGCGGCTGCAAAGCAGCTGAACCTGCCGGCAATTCTGGTCACCTACGAACCGAGCCCCAAGAAAATTCTGAAGAAGCTCGCTGTTGACAGCCGCATCACCACGTTCGACGAAAAGCAAGACCTGCTGAAGCAGACAGAACTCGATCACGC
>JAKQXK010000124.1 GCA_029561505.1 Spirochaetota bacterium
CCTCCCCCGCATGCGGGGGAGGTTGGGAGGGGGACAACGCAAAACAAAGATCAAGGATCACGAAATGTTAGTAACAAATTTCACCATCGCGCTGCGACTTCTTGCAGTTATGACCATCATCTGCGGTGCAGTTTATCCCCTTCTGGTTACGGGTATTGCCCAGATGGCATTCTCTGAAAAAGCGCAGGGCAGCGTTGTCTACAACAGTAAGGGAGAAGCAGTCGGTTCAGCACTTCTCGCGCAGAAATTTCGGGGTGAAAAATATTTCTGGCCACGGCCTTCGGCTGGCGACTATGCCACTGTCGCTTCGGCGGCCTCAAATAAAGGCCCGACCAGCGCCGAACTAAAGGCCAGCGTCGACGAACGCCGGGCTGCCCTCAGAAACACGGCGGCAGGTAACCCGATACCCGCCGATTTGCTGTTTGCATCGGCAAGCGGGCTTGACCCCCACATCAGCGTAGAGGCAGCCAGATTTCAGGTAAACCGCATCGCAGCAGCACGCGGGTTTGACGCTGCAAAAAAGGCATTGCTTTACGCATTGATCAAACAAATGACCGAAGAGGCGCAGTGGGCAATCTGGGGCGAGGCCCGCATTAACGTCTTGCTGCTCAATATCGAAACAGACAAATTGTAACATGCCCCTTTCAGGTGAAAATCGCCCAGATGCCGACCTGCTGCTCTCTGCGATTAACAAGGCAGAGAGCAGGCAGCGCGGTCGTTTGAGAATCTTTTTTGGCATGGCGGCTGGCGTGGGCAAAACCTACGCGATGCTGCGCGCCGCGCACCGCATGAAAAATGAGGGTGTCGACGTCGTTGTCGGCTTTGTCGAGACCCACGGACGGCGGCAGACTGAAACGATGCTGACGGGGCTCGAAGTTATACCACGCACGAAGATTGCCTACCAGAATGTGACTCTTGCCGAATTCGACCTCAATGCGGCGCTTGAGCGTAAACCACATACTATCATCGTCGACGAGCTGCCGCATACAAACCCCCCGTCGATGCGGCATCCCAAAAGGTACCAGGACATTCTCGAATTACTCGACGCCGGCATTAATGTGATGACCGCGTTTAATGTGCAGCACCTCGAGAGTGTCGCCGATTCGGTCGAAGCCATTACGAATGTGCATGTGCAAGAGCGAGTGCCCGATAGTTTTGTCGATATCGCGTCTGACATAGAACTCGTCGACCTCGTACCTGAAGAACTGATCAAACGCCTCGAAGAGGGAAAAATCTATTCTCCCGACAAGGCTGAGCAGGCGGCGAATAACTTTTTCCGCAAAGGAAATCTGACCGCGCTGCGCGAAATGGCCCTGCACTTCACGGCTAACTTCGTCGATCAAGAACTGCAGGATTATCGGACGCTCAAAAATATCGGCAATAAATGGAAGACAGCTGAACGCCTGCTTGTTGCGGTAAGCCCGAGTCACAGCGCCGAGCATCTGATACGCATGGCGCGGCAGCGGGCTTTTGAGCTCAAAGGCAGATGGATTGCCGTGTACATTGATCTCGGGCGCTCGCTGACACCTGCCGCGCAGAAAATATTGATGCAGAACCTCAATCTCGCGCGCGAACTAGGCGCCGAAGTAATTCAGGTGCGCGATACCGATGTAGTTTCTGGGTTAATCAGACTTGCGCGCCAGAAGAACGTTACGCAGATTATTATCGGAAAAACTCCGCAGACCTTATGGCAGAAGATTACGGGACGGTCGATGCTTGACCGGCTCATGGCGTCTTCTGGGGACCTTGAAATACATGTCTCGGGCAATGTCAAAGAAGAAGGCCCTGCCAATAATTTTATTTCCCGGCTGAATCTGACTTCAAGTCGCCGCCAATACTTCGTCGCGGTTGCAGCAACGGGTTTCGCCACAATCGCGGGATTTCTTCTGCGTGATTATATGGAGTACGCGGCGATGTCGCTCGTCTACCTTTCGGTCGTACTGGCACTTGGACTTTTTGTCGGGCGCGGGCCGCTCATCTTGGCCGCCACAATCAGTGCGTTATGCTGGGATTTCGTTTTTATTCCACCGTACTACACCTTCTATATCGCAAAATTTCACGATTATCTGACGCTCGCGCTTTACTTCATTGTGGCCATGGCGATGGGTAACCTGATGGCGCGCCTCAGGCAGCGCGAACAGGTGCTCATGTCGCGCGAAGAGCGTGTTGCCGCAGTCTATAGTTTTTCACGCCTTCTCAGCCGTTCGACAAGCCTCGATGAAACCGTGCAAAAAGTCGCTACCTTTATCAGTGAGTTCTTTTCGGGCCGCATCTCGATTAACCTCAGAGACAAAAATGGAAAACTCGAATTGAGGCCTGCTGAAGGTTCAAATCGTAAGCTGAGCCCTAAGGAAGCCAGTGTCGCGTTTTGGGCTTTTGAAAACAAGAAACCGGCCGGCAGGCATACCGATACCCTGCCACTCTCGACCGGAACCTACTATCCGCTCATTTCGACGGGCGGCATCGTCGGTGTTTTAGGACTAAGATTGCCTAAGAGGCAGAGTTTGCGCCCCGACCAGGAAGAGATTCTTTATGCCTTCGTGAACCATGCGGCGATCACAATTGAGCGAGATTTTCTGGCATCTGAAAAACGGCGCGCGCGCGTGGCCGAAGAATCTGAGAAGCTGCACGCTGCGATATTGAACTCGATTTCGCATGAGCTCAGAACCCCGATCGCGGTGATTCGGGGTGCTGTGTCGGCGATGCAGCTAAAATCGACGGAAAAAAATGCGTCTGCGCAGAGCGAACTTCTCGGTGAAGTTGATATAGCCGCGCATAAGCTCAATCTGCTTGTGAGCAATCTTCTGGATATGAGCCGCATCGAAGCGGGCAAGATCAGGCTGAACCGCACGCCCTGCGACCTGCGCGACATCATCCGCGAGACTATGGAAAAGATGCAAAGCGAACTAGCTGGAAATCGCGTGCGTGTCGATTTTCGGGGAGAGAATTTTTCATGTATCTGCGACTATACTCTGCTGCAACAGGCTCTCATCAATATTATCGCGAATGCCGCGACGCATAATAAGCCCGGTATTGAAATCTCTATCCTCTGTGCAGAGATAGGCCCCGATCAACTCAAGGTTATTGTCGCTGACAGCGGTATGGGAATTCCAGAAGAGATACTAGACACTATTTTCGAAAAGTTTGTGCGCTCTACCGCCGCAAGTCCGGGTGGCACCGGGCTTGGGCTACCGATCGCTAAGTCGATCATAGAACTGCATGGTGGTATCGTAACCGCACACAACAGGCCTGAAGGGGGCGCGGTGTTCGAAATCTTGCTACCGCGTACTGAAGGCCAAAAAGGAATATAAAACGGCGATGATTCGGATACTCACGATAGACGACGAAAAGCAGATACGCAAGCTCTTGAAGATCGGCCTCGAGGCCGAGGGCTTTCTGGTCTCAGATGCTGCGGACGCTGCAGATGGTTTAGACGCGATAGTCAAACAGAAGCCCGACGTTGTACTTCTCGATCTCAATCTGCCAGACGGTTACGGCCTTGATGTGTTGAAGCGCGTCAGGGAATTTTCTGACGTGCCGGTAATTGTGCTCTCAGTTAAAGATAAAGAATCGG
>JAKQXK010000130.1 GCA_029561505.1 Spirochaetota bacterium
GAAAAATATACCAGCTCGTGCCCACGGCGCAGGTAGGTCAACGATGAGGCCTGTTGCCATGAGCATTGCCGGCAGCGATTCAAGCGGCGGCGCCGGCATTCAGGCAGACCTTAAGGCATTTGCTGCGTGCGGTGTTTATGGTACAACCGCTATTACGGCCATTACGGCGCAGAATACCGTCGGTGTCGACGCTATCGAAATTCTCTCGCCTGAAATCGTTTATGCGCAGATCAAGAGCGTCGCCAGCGACATGCCCGTGGCAGCCCTGAAAACCGGCATGCTTGCCAATTCTGAAATTATCCGCAGCGTCGCGCGGGCGATCGCAGATTTTGAACTTACCAATCTGGTGATCGATACCGTAATGGTTTCGAAAAGCGGTCATCGCCTGCTCGCCCCTGAAGCCGAAGCGGCGATGCGCGAAGTGCTGCTGCCGCTCGCGACTCTCATTACCCCGAACCTGCCCGAGGCTGAAGTTCTCACCGGGTTGCGCATCACAGACAATGCGACGATGCGCAGGGCCGCTCAGCAACTGCACCAGATGGGGGCAAAGAATGTTATCTTGAAAGGCGGGCACCTCGAAACGCCCGATGCCACCGATGTCTTCTTCGATGGCGAAACTTTCGTTGAATTAACGGCGCCGCGTGTCTCTACAACGTCAACTCATGGCACGGGCTGCACGTTATCTGCTGCGATCGCCGCGCACCTTGCAAAGGGCGAAAAGGTTATCGACGCCTGTCGTGCCGCTAAGGTATACCTTACGGGTGCGCTGCAGAATGCCGAGCCTATGGGTCATGGCCATGGGCCGGTGAATCATTTTTGGAAAATTCGAAACTAAACGGCGCTTTGAGCGCCGCTTAGTTTCGAATTTGAAAGTCGTACGTGATTTGCTTACCGTCGCGCTCGAGCTCTATTTTGACTGAAGGCGCGGTCTTGATCGCTTTCCACAGGTCGAGCATACGCTCTGTGTCGTTGAGACCATAGCCGTTGACTTTGCGTATAATATCGCCGCTCTTGGCGCCGAGCTTGGCAAAAACATGATCATCGTTCACGCGGGCAATCTTGTAGCCTTCGATCTTCCCGTTTACCAAATGCGGCCCGAATTGGGCGCCTTCGTAAATCTTCGCTGGGTTGCCCAAAATGTTCTTGTTGACTTCTTCGCGTGAGATGACCTTCGAGATCACCTGCCCACCGCCGGCTGCCGCTGCGGGCGCCGCCGCTGCGTTAGGGTCTGCCGCTGCAGGTTGCTGCGCGAGGTCGGTCGTCGACTGCCCAATCTTCAGCTTATAGCGCCCCTGGCCCATGCGTATCCAGATATATTCCTGGGCAATAGAGATTACCGAAGCAGATTGCACGGTGCATTCGCATTCTTTGCGCTTGCAGAAAGATGATGCCATGCAGTATTCACGAATGCCCTCACCCTGTACCTCAATCAGCGCGCGCGCAAATTCAGCATTACCTTCAAGCGTGGCCGTCAGTTTAAACGGTTTGGCAGGCTGATCGACTACGGCAGCGGCCGCCGCCGTACCCGTTTCGCCCGCGCGTTGAAAGAGAGCCCCCCCTACCGTAATGGTTGGGTCAGAGAACATCTGCTCGGTGTTTGAGTTTTCAGTGCTGGCTGCGCGCGCAGGCGGCAAAGGCGTCGCTTTACTGACTGCGTATAATGCCACAGAATGCCCAATGCGCGCCAGTGAAAGGCCGAGAATTACAGCGGCGCCGGCGTACCACCAGGTGCGGCTGTAGCGTATGCGCGAGCCAAGGCCAAAAGCCAGCTCACGAAATTGCTGCGCCCGGCGTCTGAGTTCTTGTGTATCGAGATTGCGAAGATCGGCTAATGCCATTGGGTTCGAATTTCGTAGTCGCGCATGGCGCGACTACGAAATTTTGTTATTTTCCGCCTTCGGTATATTTCTTCAGGCTTTTTGCGTATTCACGCGCTTCGTGCTTCTCTTTTTTGTCCATTTCGTCGAAGTCTACGTCGGCGCCGTCGAAGTGTACATCGTACATGTCGGTGAGAACTTTCACCGCATCAAAGAAGATTACGACCTTTTCTGTGTTCGCAGTTGGTTTAGAACGCAAGACCAGCTTGGTCAGCACCAGGTTTTTTGTCTGTGGGTAGGTGTCGATATCTTGTGGCACTTTCGCCGGTACCTTCACTGAAAGCGGGCGCCAGCCAACAAAGTTTACCGAGCCCATTTTCAAAACGTGAGTCGAGCCTTTCCAGTCTTGCACCCACGCTTCGAGTGTGTAGTCGCTGCCGCGGCCTAATACCCAAACAGATATAGCCTTCACTTTACCGGGAAGCTTAAGACCAGCGATCTCCTGAACTTTTGGCTTGTTGTTTTCATCGAGTTCGTCAATGACCCGGTAGATCTTCTTAGAAGCCGGGGGAGTCAGTGCGACAACGTTGTTGCCCGGGTAGATGAACTTGAAGCGTACACCGAGACATTTTTTGTTCGTCTCATCGTGTGCGAGGTTCTGAGGGCGGCAAGGGTTGTTGCCTTCACCTTTTATTGCAACTTCGGGTGAATTCCATTTTTCACCTTTTGGTGGCTGGCCGTCAGCTTCAACCACAGCGGGAATCGCCTCTGGGTCACCAGGCGTAACAGTCGCAGTCCATGAGTCGGCTTCGAAGCCTTCTACCTGAACCGAGCGAAGTTCCATGCCGTCGGTGTCGTCACCGTTGAGCGTTTTGATTGCGCTGCTGCTCTTGATCGCCGCGCCGCCGTTGATAGCGACAAACGAGTACAAGAGCGGCAATGCCGCGAGTACAGAGTATTTGATTACAGTACGCATTTTGATCCTCCCTGATCTTACCAGTTGTCTTTAATCTTGCTGCCGGGATATTCGCTGTCGCTCATATCAGTTTTGACGCGCAGATCATCGACGTAGAAATAGAAGTCACCCCAGGTTTCATGCGGATCGCATTCGACGTAGAGCGAAACAAAGTGCAGGTTCTTGTCGAGCAGCGCGTGGCGCGTGCTCTGCGGCAGCCAGCCCGGTACCGTGACCGTGTGCTTGCGCCAGCCGAAATAATCGAGTTTGCCGAGTTTCAGCTTGTGCAGGTTGCCGCGATAATCGCGCAGCTTCACGAATAGCGTATGGCGAAAGTTACGACCAAGAACCAGACAGAGAACTGGCGACCGAGACCCTTGATCAGATATTCGTGAGGGGGTTTGATCTCGACGCGGTCAAAGCCACGTTCTTTAAAGAAGGTTTTTACACCCAGAACGTTGTTGGCAGTTTTAGGGTCTTTAAGGCCGTCTTTGAAGCGTGTCTTTTCTTCTTCAGACAATTCTTTCGGGTTGAAAACATCTTCAATTGGCCCGAGCTGAATCGTCTTTCTCACCTTCGTGATGCCAAGAGGCGTCGTCGAGAACGCACGCCAGTCTTCAGACGATTCGAAATCGTTCAGCAAGACGTCTTGAACGTCTGCCTTCTTATTCCCTTTCGTGTTCGCGGCATCTTGCGCAATCAGCGTTGCTCCGATGAATGTTACAGCCACCGCTGCAACGAGCAGTACTTTTTTACCACTGCTTGTAACCTGTGGTGAGTTAAACCGACCCATAAGTTCCCCCATATCTCTCTCGCTTTCAGCCTTACCGGCGACTTTGTATTTCCCGCCGGCGCATTTGGCCTGAAAAGCCTAATTTACTGTTTGTAATATCGGTAAGGCGGATGCATTACTTAAATGGTTTCGTCGCCGTTCGACGAGTCTTGCGCGACCCCCGGGTCAACGGCCGACAGGCTCTATCTGACCCAGAGTTATGTCTCTCCACGCAAATTCGTCTTTGCGCATTTTCCATATAAAGCCATCGATCACGTAGTGGGTGATCTGGGGCACTGAGAGCACAGGCACAATCAGCGTCAACCAGGGCGAACCCGGGCTAACTTCAACCAAAGCTGCATGAAACAGAGCGAAGAAAGGTGCGTGGTCTTTCTCGTGCCACACCCAGACGTTCCAGAACCCTTCTTCTAAATAAGCGAGCAAAAGCAGAAATGCTACAAACACGGCTATAAAACGCAGCTGAAAAATTCTGCCCGACGATCGTATCGGCCGCACTGCCGTGAGGTTCTGAGGCGTCATGGGTGCGTGCTTCTTATTACCCCAGAACCACACGAGCGCAATGTAGGGTATACCATGTGACATAACGTTAATCGCCGTGAAGGCTATGTCTGAATTGAAGTGCACGATTCCGACGTACCACGAGAGAAATGTGCCGGCGACAATCGCGTTGCGCGGCAGGTTGAACAGTGGCATTGGCACGCCGCTTGTTGCTATGGAATTCCCGAGCTGGTGCCGGCGCATAGCTATGGATTTCCATAGCAGCGCGCCTTCCTTTATGACGTATGCGCCGATGATCGCCACGTAGATAATAAACAGTACGCCCGGAAATCCTGCATCTGTTAGATAATAAAAATCACCCTTCATGAACCAGTTGAAGTTCTTCTGGCCTGCAAGGTGCCAATCGGCGATTGGGTAGAGGGTTGCTGTGTAGATTGCCAGCGCGTCGATGCGGCGGCGCCATGTCGATGTAATCTCCCTTCGCGAATAGACCCGCATGAAGCCATATTGCTGCCGGGCAAAATGAAACACGGCCAGGTAGGCCATAACCCGCCAGAAGACCATCGCGCCGGCCGAATAAAGCAAAATGCACGCGATGAGTACGGCGAATGGCAGAAGAAACAGAAACAGGCCGTGGCGCTCGCGCGTTTCGGCGTCTAAGTAGGTGCGGTAGAGGCTGCTGTAAACGTGCGAGACGTCGACGCCCATCACGAGAATTGCCCAGCTGATGACGGTCATCGAGTCGGGTTCGGCAAAAAAATCGTGAAAACCGAGCGTGATGGCGACCACGACGAATGGTACGGCGAGAATGAACACGCCGTCTGCGAACGGCGAGTATATCCAGGGCTGCAACTTTTTCATTTCACTTTGGCGCTATGCGCCAAAGTGAAGCTAATTCAACGTGTCGCACTTCGCGCCACCCACGAGGCGCACCTTGATCTTCTTCACAGCCCCATCGGGAATCGCGCGCCATTGCGCTTCGGGAAAAGCGCACGTATGCTTTTTGTCGGGCTTTTTCACTTCACTGAGAAACAGGTTGTAGGCTTCGCTGCGCCCGCCTTCGCGTTCGCAGCCCACACAGCTGCCTGCCCGAATGTTGACTACGGGCCAAGCGACCTGGTCGTTCAGGCCACCTTTGGCAGTGATATCGCGTTCATGGCCCCAGCGGTTCACGCGGTAATAGCATTTGTCGCTGTATACAGGCACGCTCTTGTATTTGGTTTTGCACCGGCGTTCTTTCTTGAAGGTGCCATTGCCTTTGTCGACACGCACCATATCGCAGCTTTCACCGTCGGCAACCTGGTTGGTCGAGCTGACTTCGCGCTTGCGAATGACCATGTACGCATCAAATGGCATCGAACTGCACCATGCAGACTCAGAACGGCCTTTGTAAGACTCAACTTTGACCACGCGTTCCCAGTTGTGGCTGTCAATTTTCACGTCGACCGAGCGCGATATGAAGAAGCTCGAGATCAGCGCCACGAGACCGACGCCGACTGCGCCACCGATGTAATACCATTTCTTAGATTTCGGGGCTTCTGGCTCGGGGGTCGCGCCTGCAAGGCCTGCCTTCTGTGCTTCGAAATCTGCCTTGGCAGCGGTGCGCGAATCGACCGCAAAACCCTCGCCGGCGGCTACCTGTTCGCTGCGCAAAGAAACTGTCTTTGCGTCTTTCATTGGCGAGCCGCACTGCGTACAGAATTCGGCTTTTGCCGCGTTCGCGGTGCCGCAGTTGCCACACTTTTTGTCAGCGCCCGTATATTCGTGATCTTCGACGGCAATTGCCTCTTCGTCAGACGGGAAATAGCGCGCGTTCGCGTCTTGCGCGGCACCGCAGCTGGGGCAGAATTTGTGCGTTACACCCAGCAGCTTCTTGGTGCTGCAATATTTACAATCCCACAGCATCTGGAATGTGCCGGCCTCTTCGACGCGGTCATAACCAGGTGGCGGGTTGCCCGCCGGTTGACCTGGGTTGTCGGGAATGTTGTCGAAAGCGGGTTTCCAGCTCTTATCGTTCGGGTCTTGCGGGTTCTGCGGTTCGTTCGCCATGGTTATGAATGCCGGCCCTCTACGTCATGTCAATAAATTAGAATCTGTTATTTGGTCGGCGCGATGCGCCGGCCAAATAACAGAAATTCAAAATAGGGCAGACGCAGCACGGGACGTCTGCACATAGAGTCGTGCGCGGGTTGATTTTGTTCTTTATAGTGTTCGCTGAGATTTTTCCCTGGGGGTTGCGTGGTCATCGTGTCACGGCGCGCATTGCCGAAAACCACCTCAGTGAAAAAGCGCGCGCGGCGGTTGAAGTGCTGTTAAAGGGAGATAGCCTCGCGCGCGTGGCAAATGAGGCAGACCACCTGCGCTCTGACCGTCGTTTTGCGTGCGCAGCCCCATTTCATTATGCGAGCATCGATGATGGCGAGACTTATAAAAGTTCGCCCAAGAGCCCGAAAGGTGATATAGTGCGCGCGCTCATCTACTTTGAGAATGTGCTGCGCAGTGAAAAAGCCCCTCTCGCACAAAAGCAAATGGCTCTTAAGTGGTTGGTGCACCTCGTCGGTGACTTGCACCAGCCATTGCACGTCGGTCGCAGCGGCGATCGCGGTGGCAACTCAGTAGAAGTCTTGTGGTTTGACAAGAAGACCAATTTACATAAAGTCTGGGATTCAGAAATGATCAATGACCAAGAGCTGAGCTACACTGAATTCGCCGACTTTCTCGATAAAGGTACAGGGGCGACAGTGTCGTCATTGCAGACCGGCAGTTATGCAGATTGGGCTGATGAGGCGCCGGTCGTGCGCGCCGACATCTACACCTGCCAAGGCAAAGACGGTTGCTGCAAGAATGCAGCGCAGAAGTGTCGCGACGAGCCAACGCGCTTTAGCAGTGCTTCAGAATTCACCCCAAAACTCGAATACGCTTACGTCGAAAAGCAGCGTGCATTGATGGAGCGCCAGCTCTATCGTGCTGGCATTCGCCTTGCAGGCGTGCTGAATGCAGTCTATTCGGGTGCCCCTTCGGCTTCAGAAAAAATTGCGGCAGAAATTCGTAAAG
>JAKQXK010000138.1 GCA_029561505.1 Spirochaetota bacterium
GGTTACCTGACCGGAAACGAAGGCGGAAAACTCGTCTATACACACAAGGCCGCGAACTATTTGCAGCCAGAGGCCCGACCCAATAAGGTGAAACCCGTAATCGAATCGGAATAGCAGGTTTAGGCGGCGCTGCGCCGTTCGATCATGCGCACGAGCAGCGCTGACAAGAAATAGAGACCAAGCATCGGCACCATCAGCGACAGCATCGCAAACACGTCAGGTGGCATGACGACGATTGAGAACAGGCACAGCACGACGATTGCATGCCGCCAGAAGCGAAAGAACAGGCCGCTCGAAATAATACCCATCGAACCCAGAATCACCGAGACGATCGGCAGCTGAAAACTGAGGCCAAACGCGATATGAAACCCAGTGAAGAATGAGAGGTAGTCGCCAACCGTCAGGTTGATCTCGGGCCTAATCGTTTCAGTCGCCGAGATGACGAGTGCGGGAGGCAACCACTGGAAGACTAAGAAATCCGCCACAGTTTTCCAGGTGACGAGCCGCGCGAACAGCACGCCGCACCAAAAAAGCGACACCGAAGAAATTAAAATCACGCTGCCCCAGCGGCGAATGCCGGCCGAAAGCGCGGGCGTGATGAACCGCCACATCTCGAAAAGAATCATGGGAAAGCTCGCGATAAAACCCGAAAGCAGCAATACTTTGAATTCAATTGCGAAATTATCGCCAAGGCGCGTCGTCATGATTTTGACCGCGGGCATGCCGGGCTCGCGCGATTTGCGAATGAGGTCTGCGACCGGGCCCATGATAAACTGCCAAACTTCGTTATAAAAAACGTAACTCAGCACCGCGAAGAGCACGATCCACAGCGCAGAGCGCATGAGGCGGTTTCTGAGTTCGCCGAGGTGTTCGGCCATCGGCATGTAGCCCTGCTCTTGCCGCAGTTTTTTTATGTTCGCGCTTGCCGCGCGCGTTTCGTCATCGTTGAAGTTTTGGTCGAGTGGCATTATGGCAGACTCATTTTTACTTGTTGATACTCTTCGGCCATGCTCGTAATAATTTCGCCAGCCGGGCGGATGTCTGAAATCTGCGCAACGCCGTGGCCGGCAGACCAAACTTCTTTCCATGATTTTGCGTCGACATTTAGCCCCGTGTCGGGTTTGAAGTCGGGGTCTAACTTGTCGATCGAACGTTTGAGCCAGTTCGCTGGTATGCCCGAAATTTTCGGTGAATAGATAATTTCTTCGGGCGCAGAGTCAATCAGCATCTGTTTGTATTCCGCGTATGCATTCGCTTCGGGTGTGGCGATGAGGCGCGTGCCGAGATACACCGCATCGGCGCCGAGCGCAAGCGCCGCGGCCATCTGCCGGCCATTCGAGATCGCGCCCGAGGCGACAACCGGCAATTCAGGAATCTCTTGTTTGAGGTAAGGTATCAGCGCGAAGGGGCTGATGGCGCCGGCGTGGCCCCCTGCCCCTTGTGCCACCGCAATCAGTGCGTCGGCGCCCGATTTAGCGACGATGTTCGCATGCTTAAGGGTCGTCACATCGCAATAGACCTTAGAGCCGACAGATTTTGCCTCTTTGATAATGCTGCGCGGCGACCCGAGCGATGTGATCAGAAGTTCAACCTTGAACTCAAGGCAGACCTGAAACTGTTCTGCCCATTTGGGGTTGTGCTCTTTGTGCAAGATGAGGTTAATGCCGATGGGTTTGGTCGTGCGCGATCTGATTTCTGTGAGGCCTGCGCGCAGCTCGTCGGTTGTGCGATAGTTGAGCGCAGGCATCGTGCCGATGCCACCGGCGTTTGACACCGCGCAGACAAGGTCGGGGTAAGAGACGAGAAACATCGGCGCGCCGATGATCGGCAGGTCAATGCCCAGCATGCGAGTCACCGCTGTTTGAATCTGCATGCGAACAAATACGATTGCGCCCTGCGCCGTAAATCAGGTTCGTGACTAAGCGGGAACTGGGCATGCCCAATTAAGCCGCGATTCTTTATGAAATTTTCGGCGTGATTTCGCCGCCTGGCGAAAAATCGGCGCAAATTCCAATAGCTTGCAGAGCGAATCGGCGGCGATTCGCGGAGGAATTTCCGCCGATTAGCGTCGAGAATTTCGGAAAAGAATCGCGCCAGTAAGTTCCCGCTTAGTCACGTTCCCGATGACATGATGAACGTACGCAGATAGTCGAGGTTCTGCCGCTTGGTTGCCGACACGGCCAATATCTCGAAGAATGCCTTTTCGCCCGCCCAGGCTTTCTGCAGAGCCGCCATTTCTTTCTGGTTCAGCTGATCGACCTTATTCAGGCATAACAATAAGGATGTATGCCTCTGCCGTGCGATCTTCGCAATTTCAAGTTCTTCTTCTTCTGGCATACGCCGGCAATCCATCATGAGGCAGAGCGCACGCACGTTACGTTTACTCTGCAGATAGTCGAGCAGCATTTCAGAAAAACGTGCGCGAAAGACCGCCGAACTTTTTGCATAACCGTAACCGGGAAAATCCACCAGCATTAAGCCGCCCTGATCTTCGGCGTCGTTACCGAGGCGATACGCGTGCATGAGCCGCGTGCTGCCGGGCTTTGACGACACCTGGGGCATTTTGTCGGCGTTGATAAGGGTCTTCAAGAGCGATGACTTGCCACTGTTCGAGCGCCCGATGAAGGCAATTTCGGTGGTCGCGGGCGGCAACAATTTCGCTTCGCTGAACTTACCGAGGTAGGTTGCGCGAATGCGGTCACCGTCATTGAATACTTTTTTGCCTGTGATCATAGCTGAAGTTTAACATGCAGAACCGAGGCACGGCGACAAGCCGCCTGCAGTTTCGTTTCGGCGGCAGCGCTGAAGAATTGCGGGCTGCTATTTCGGCGAAGGCAGCTTCTTTGTCTTCTTGTAGCGACGGTAATCACTCAGAATTTCTGCGTGATCGAAAGCCATGGTCGGCGGCAGAGCGTTCAGCGCGAAGAGGCCAAGGTTCTTCGCATCGTCTGCAGCTTCGGGTTTGCCCTTCGCGGTCGCGACATAAACGGCCGAAACAGTGTGGCGGCGCGGGTCGCGTTTGGGTGATGAATAGACACCAAGTAAGAATTTTAGATTTACATCAAGGCTCGTCTCTTCTTTCGCCTCGCGCCGTGCAGCGTCTTCGAGGCATTCGCCGTAATCGACAAAACCGCCGGGAATCGCCCAGCCGAAGGGTTCGTGTTTGCGTTCAATCAGCACAATCTTGTTGCCGATTTCGATGATGATGTCGACCGTCGGTACCGGGTTGCGGTATTCTTTTTTGCGGCGAAAAAGACCGACTATCTGCTGCAGCATCAGGTGTGCGCCGCGTTCTGCTGCGAGCCCAGGCGTAACCAGATCTTGAACCTACCGGCCTTGTCTTCATGCCATTCGACTCCAGCATCTTTAAGCTTAAGCTTCAACCGGTATTTATCCAGGTCGAGCAGCTTATCGTTTATGGGGGTTTCTGTGGTGTCTGTGGCTTGCATATGCTCTCCGCATACAAGTATCGACAGCCCGGGGGTGCGAAATTGAAGTTTCGGTTTTTTGTTATGTCTCTTTTGCTGCGTGCTTCAGGCGCGGTCAAAAAGAAAACTTACCCAACGATGCATCGCGCCGAAAGAACCTCTCGATGCGCTGCGTCACCTTTGCATCTTCGGTCAGCACGCCCGCGTGGTGGTGTTTCACGCGTGCATCGATAATGAGGGGCGCTTTGCAGCCCCAGTGTTTGTGTACTATGCCCGCCTCGACGCCGTAGATATCACGCGCCGGGTCTGAACGCGTGAAGGTTACCCACAGAAAATTATCGAGACTCTGCGCCGCAAATTCGGCGTCGTCAACGAGCACAACGAGGGCAATACCGGCTTCGGCAAGAGGCCGCGCAGCCGATGCAATCGAACGCATTTCAAATTCGCTGCCTTTATAGTCTTTAAAAGCTGTGGTGCGCACGACAAGAACGCCCGGAAGCGCAAGGCGCACATCGCGAAAATTGTAGCGGCTGATCGAACGCGATGGCAGGTCGGTTGCCAGTTCGCGAAGTTTAGGGCCATAAGCGGCCAGCACGAGCTTTGAACCTTCGTTGAGGCTGCCGCCTGAATAGTCGAGCGTATCCATCGTTGTGCGGGTTTGAAAGTGCAGGTCGCGTGAGAAGTCGAGGCGTTCGAGTATGTACCGCAAAAACTCTTCGACGCGGTGCACCGACAGCTTCGCGGCGCCCTCTTCTGCTGTGATAAAAAGGTACTTGGCGAGCGACATCTGGTTGAAACCCAGAATCGCATTCGCCTGCGTCAGTATCTCGCGTGGCTGTGGTGCGGCATAAGGCATGTAGCGCTCAGAACCGATAGCAAATAGCAGCGGGTGCACGCCGGCGGCGTCAACCGCATGCACTTCGCGCACACCGGGTATTTCGTGTTCGATCAGGCCATCGGTCAGCTCGTGTATGAGGCTGCCAAATGACGAGTCTTCTTGCGGTGGCCTGCCAACGACGGTAAAC